>JAAZYN010000013.1:6768-13076 GCA_014239625.1 Myxococcales bacterium
GGGGGCCAGACAAGCCAGGATGGTGACCGCGTAGTTTTCATACGGGGCACTAGGGTGGCTCGCCGGGCGGCGACGGCGTGGATTCAGTCGGGGTAGAGCTCCAACGACACGGTTGGGTCCAGCAGGTAGCCGTCATCGCGACTCAGCAAGACCTGCCGCAGGCCCATCCTCCTGAGCGTCGCCAAGGCCACGTAGACACGGTTGGCGCCGGCCTCTGGTCGAACGCGCTCGCCCGGCCACCCGGCCTGCAGGAGCTCGTCGAGGGAGAGCGACTCGCCCACATGCTGCTCGCGCTGTTGTCCCAGCTTCGCCAGGATCAACCGCAAGGCGCGGCGGCGCGTCAAGTCGACGGGGTCCCCCCCGGGTGCCTGAAAACCACGCCCGTCACGCGCCACCCGCAGCGGGTCACCCTTCGCCTCGGGGCCCGTGCCGGCCAGCCCTGCCCGCGCCATCGCGGCCTCCAACCTCCGGAGCGCGAACCTGACGGCGTCGCTCGACGCGGCGACCCTCCGGGCCGCACGCACAGCATCCCTCACCGAGGCCGCGTCACCCCGTCGCAACGCCAGCTGACCGCGATGAGTGGTCAGCGCCACCCCCAACAGCTCGTCGTCGAGGGCCGCCACCAGCGCCTCCGCTCGCTCCCAGTCTCCAACCGACGACGACGACGCGCCTCGCTCTACGGCGGCCGCCGCGCGCCCCCCCAAAAACAGAGCCACGTAGCGACGATCGCCCAGACGGTCGAGCACATCGACGGCGACCCCATAAGCCAGATCGGCCCCGGCGAGATCACCTCGCTCGTGCAGCACCTCGCCGACGTAGCCCTGAAACACAGCGGCCAATCGTCGGTCGCCGGCGGCGGCCAGGGTCCTGACAGCCTCCCGACGCCGTTCCAGCGCGGCGTCCAACGCCCCCTGCTCCTGAAGGACCGCGCCCAGGTTGCCGACGACCACACCGACGAGGCGCTGATCACCTATCTCGTCAAGGGAGCACCGCGCCCGCTCGTAGTGGCGCTGAGCCTCGCCCAGGCGGCCTTGTTCGTAGTGCAGATCTCCAAGGTTGCACAAGAAGACGGCCTCCGACCGAGCGTCGCCGACGCGGCGCAGCAGCCGCAGCGCCCACTCGTAGTGAGTCTGGGCGTCCTCGAATCGTCCGCGCTCATGGTGCACAATCGCCAGGCTGCCCAGCGCCCTGCCCTCGCACCGCGCGTCGCCTCGCCTGCGGGCGATGTCCAACGCGCGCTCGTAGTGCGCACCTGCGGTGTCGAGATCTCCCGCCTCGTGGGTGGCGATCCCGAGATGGCTCACGATGTCGGCCTCGAGCGACGTCGCGGGCGACCCGCCCTCCGCCGAGCACACCAGCGCCGCCTCCAAGTCACGCCGAGCCTCCGCCAGCTCCCCCGACCGCCGACGCCAGCTCCCTCGCGCCAGGAGCGCGCGCGCTCGCAGCGGCGCGGACAGCTCTCCCCCGACCACCCGATCCAAAAGCTCGCGATGCCGCTGAAAAGGCCCGCGCGCAGCCAAGACAGAGTCTAGCGCCAGAACCAACCGGCACGCGCTGGCGGTGTCGCCGCGTCGCGATGCGTGCTCGAACGCGGCGAGCAGATTGTCACGTTCCAAGCTCAACGCGCGGCGAGCCTCATCTCCACGGTGCCCATGGACCAAGGCCGCGTGCGCCTCGCCATGGGCCAACGCCCAGGCCAGATGAGCGTCACGCCAGCCTCCCCCCCCGTCCGCGTAGCTCGCGAGCCTCTCGGCGGCAAAGGCCCTGATCGTCTCGTAGAGGCCAAGCCGTAGATCGCCGGGCATCTCGCTGGGCGCGTAGACGCGCACCAGGGAGCGGTCGCGCAGGGTCTCCAACATCTCCAGGACGTCGCCGGGGAGCGCATCCAATACGACCTCAGCCGCATCCAGCGTGAAGCCGCCGCGAAACACCGACACCACCGCCAGGGTACGGCGCTCGTGGGGCGCGAGCAGCTGCCATGACCAGTCGATGGCACCCCAGAGTGTATGATGCCGCGCCGTGCCGGTGCGGTGCTTCGCGTTGAGCAGGTCGAAGCGCTTGTCGAGGCGCTGCAGCAGCTGCGGCGGGCTCAGAATAGCCAACCGAGCTGCGGCCAACTCGATGGCCAGCGGGATCCTGTCGAGGCGCTCGACGATCTCCGTCGCGACGTCCGCCTCGATGTCCCCACCCCGGCCCGCCGACGCGGCGCGCGCGCTGAGCAGCTCCAAGGCGGCCGTCAGCTGGAGCGGAGCCAGCTCGTGCACAAGCTCTCCTGGAAGCTGCAGGCGATCCCGTGTCGAGACCAGGAACACAGCCTGGGAGGCATGAGCATGCCAGAGCGCCACGCTCTCTCCGCTCAGGGGCGCCAGCTGCTCGAAGTTGTCGAGCACTATCAGCGCGCGCCCGAGCTGGCCCAAAGCGTCGCCGATACGCTCCACCAGCTCGGCCTCCGAGGCCCCGGGCGCGAGCGCGATGGTGCAGCTGGACGCCACCACCGCGCACAGCTCCTCGAGCGTGCGCGCCTCCGCCAGCTCGCAGAACCAGATCCCCCCGGGGAAAGCCTCCGCCGCACTGAGCGCTCCAAAGTGACGGAGCAGGCGAGTCTTCCCCATCCCGGCCGGCCCCATCACGCTCACGAGCCGCTCGCCGGTCGCGACGGCGGCCTGCAAGCATCGCAGGTCATCACCCCGCCCGACAAACCGGGTCGCGGCGGCCAGTAGATTGGTGGTCCGATCAGCCACAGAGCTATGTAACCGTGTCACGCCCCACCGAGCAACGCTTCCAACTCTTCTGGTGTGTTCGCGTTGCCCAGCCGACGCGGGTCGTCCGGCGATGGCGTGTGGACAGCCACCCGGTAGCGCAACGCCATCGGGCCCCGGCCCGATCGCAGGAGCTCCCGCACAGCAGCCGCGACGCCTGGTCCATATACGGCGAAGGTCGGCGAGGGTCTGTCGCCCAGCCACGGCATCGTCGCCACGGCCCCGACCCGACGGTGCTCGTCGAGGAGCCACGCGACCTCACCGGAGGTGACCAGCGGCATGTCGCAGGCCGCCACGATCCACGTCGCCTCCGGGCGCCAGGCGAGGGCCGCAGCGATCCCCGCGAGGGGCCCGCCGCCGCCCTCCGCGTCCGGGACGCAGCTTAGGCCGGCGGCATCCTCCGGCAGATCCACGTCGCCGAGCACCACCAGCTCATCACAGTGGGGCCGCAGCGCCGCAGCAGCGATGGCGGTGAAGCTCATCCCCGCTGCTCGCAGCAGGTGCTTTGGCTTTCCCATCCGTCGGCTCCGGCCACCACTCAGGATCCCGCCGCAGACACGCACGCCTAATTACGAGCGCCGCTCGCGAGCAGCGGGGCGAGCTGCTCCAGCGTAGCTACCCCCCAGCGCTCTCTCAGATCGCTGAGGGTGCGTTTGATGATCGCGCGCTTGTCCGTGAGGGGCACGCGCAGATCCGGCTGCTTGAGCAGCGCTGGATCGATCCCGTCTTCATGCAGATCGCACATGTCGATGCCGTGAAACTCGAGGTTGACGAAGTCCAGCCGATTGAGCAGCGGCTTGGCGAGCGAATACCCGCGGTGGCCGAACGCGATGAGGCTGGTGCCGATGAACGGGAAGCGGATCCCAGGAAGGACCGTCACCGGGAGCTCCAGCACGTCGCGCCGGAAGTGTGGCTTGCGCGACGCGACGAGGATCTTCGGATCGCCGACGATGGCTTTGGATCGTTTTCCGCGCAGGCGCATCGACGCCATCACGCCCCACTTCGCCAGGTGGTACGGCCATGATGGAAAGAGCGACGAGGAGTAGCTGTAGCCCGCCGCGCGAATCGCGTCGTAGACCGCCGGCGCCATGTGGTAGCCAGGTGCCCGAAAGCCGGTCACCGGTGCTCCCCGCACCTCGCTGAGCAGTTCGCGTGAACGGGAGACCTCGGCTGCGATGGTCGACGGGTCCTGATGGATGAGGTCGTAGGGATGAGAGTCCGTGTGGCTGCCGATCTCGTGCCCGGCTGAGGCGAGTTGAGCGCAGATCTGTCGGGCCCGGGGCCATCGTTCGAGGTCCTGGGACACGACGTAGAAGGTCGCCTTTACGTCGACCTCGTCAAACAGCTCGGCGAACCGGACCACACCTTTTTCCCAGACCGCGTTGGTGGCTCGAGACTCATCGAGGCCATGCAGCCGGTAGTAGAGATACAGACTGTCGATGTCGACGTTAACGGCCGAACAGCGATGCATGAGAGTGCGTCCTAGTCACGGCCCTGAAATCGAATCGCCCAGGTCAGCTTGGCCAGGTTCTTGAGGACGTGCGGCACGCGCTTTGTCAGGTTGATGCTGGGCGGCCGCTTCTCGTGGATGACGATGGGTATCTCCACGATTGAGTACCGCTGCGCGCGCTCTGCCCGAATCACGAACTCGCTGGCGAACAGATCTTTATCCACGATGCACCGACTCACTACGGGGAGCATGCGTTCGCGATGAAACGCTTTCAGGCCATGGGTGTCGGTGCCCTTGAACCCTAGCGCGACCCGCAACATCTGGTTGATGACCATGGTACCGGCCCGTCGGAACAGGGGGCGCTGATCGTTGGCGTCGGGGTGAGCCTTGGAGCCGACGACCAGATCCGCCTGATCGGCGTCCAGGATTTGGAGGGCGCGCCCGTGGAAGCCGACGTCACAGATGTCGATCTCGTCACACAAGACGTAAGTACCCCTCGCCTCCAGCATGCCGCGACGCAATGCTCGCCCGTAGTTCGGCTCCGGACTGTGAAGCACACGAACCGACTCGTGTTTGCGCTCGAGCGCGTACGCGATCTCCAACGTGTCGTCGGTGCTGCCGTTCTCGGTGACGATGATCTCGAAGGTGCAGTCCGGCAGTTGCTCCGGAAAACGCACCAGGAGGTCATTTATAGCGGTCTCGAGGATGCCTTCCTCGTTATAGACCGGGATGACAATCGACGCCTTGGGTGCCTTTGCGGTATCGCTCACGTCCGCCGCCTCCTGGGTTCATCGGAATTCCGAGCGGCGCAGCTATACTGAGGGCGCTCGATCCGTGTCAACGAAATCCACTGATAACCACAGCGGCCGACCTGGCTCAGCGACGGCCAGCGCCGCGGCGACGGTGGCCAACCTGGGCCCCGGCTACGACGTCCTGGGCCTGTGTCTCAGCGCCCCTCGCGACTCGGTACGGGTCGAGCGCACGGGCTCTGGCTCCGTCGAGCTGGTCGCCGTCAGCGGCGACGGCGGCGCCCTCCCGCGACAACCCCACCGCAACTGCGCTAGCGTGGCCGCCAGGGCGGTCCTGGAGCGCTTCGGGCGCCCCGGCGACGGCCTACGCGTGTGGCTGAACAAGGCGCTGCCGTTGGGCTCGGGTATGGGCAGCTCGGCGGCCAGCGCCGTGGCCGCAGCGATGGCTGCCGGGCACGTGCTGGCCCCAGGGGTGGCCAGGCTAGAGCTGCTCGACGCCTGCCGCGAGGGGGAGCGTCTGGCGACGGGGGTGCCCCACCCCGACAACGTGGCTCCGAGCCTGTTGGGTGGAATCGTCGCCTGCGTGCCACGGGGCGGTGAGGCCGTCGAGGTCGTGCGGCTCCCCTCTCCAGCAGGTCTCTGGGTCGCGTGTGTCAAGCCCGACGTCACGGTGCGAACGGCGGACGCGCGCGCGGTGCTGCCAGAGACCGTCCCGCTGGCGGACGCGGTCAGACAGCTGGCCGAGATCGCGGGGTTTGTCGGGGCCCTGGCCAACGGTGACCTGGAGCTGCTCGGCCGCAGCCTGGGCGATGTCCTGGTGACCCCCTACCGGGAACGCTTCATCCCCGGCTTCCGAGCCGCCTGCGACGCGGCGCGGGGGGCAGGAGCCCTGGGCGCCGGGATCAGCGGCTCGGGCCCCACAGTGTTCGCGCTGGCTGGCGACGAGCCCCGCGCGAGGGCCGCGGCAGACGCCATGCAGGCGGTCTTCGGCAGCCGAGGACATCGCGCGCTCGTCACGGTGAGCGTCGTCGATCCCTCCGGCGCTCGGATCGAGTCCTCGGCCCCTTCCGGGTGATCCCTACTGAGCGCGCGCGGTCGCTGGTCCACGCAACCAGGTGCGCGCAACGGCGCGTGCCGATACCACTGACCGAGGTCTGCACCCGACCCGCCGCGGACATACCGCCATCGCCCCGCCGTCGACGGCCCCCGCCCGCACGCCTCTCACGGACACCCTCGCGAGTGGCAGCGCCACCGCGTCATCTTGCGGTCAGCCCCGCTGTCCGCGTCGGTTAGCCCGGATCATTCATGGCCCTTCGGCTGCAACCGGCGGATCCGCAGCGCTGACGGGTG
>JAAZYN010000013.1:13082-17336 GCA_014239625.1 Myxococcales bacterium
AACCCGGATCATTCATGGCCCTTCGGCTGCAACCGGCGGATCCGCAGCGCTGACGGGTGCGTACTCCCTGCGGCGGGCTCGACGTACGTGCAGTACGACTTTGCCCGCCTCCGGTCCGTGCCACACCCGGCAGCACTACGCCTCCTTGGTTTCCCTCGAAGTTCCATGAAGTATCCGGGCTAACGACCATCTCTCTGAAGATCACGCGGTACCCAGAGACGGTGGAGTGCGCTACTCACTTCATCAACCAAGACCGGCATGCCCCCCGCGCGTGGGAGCTCCGCGCTCGGGCCCGACTCGGCACGGGGGACCTGCCTGGCGCCTACAGCGATGCCGGCAAGGGCTGCGCCAAAGGCAGCTCGTGGTCCTGCGACCTCGTCGCTGCCTTCGACGCCCAGTGACCGCGAGCGATTGCTGCGTCCGCATCGCGTTCTCGTCGAGGAACGACTGTCCCCACCCGGGTGGCAACCCCCGCCCGCAAAGTCTGCTCAGAGCGTTGTGGCACTGGGGGATAAACGAGAGTCCCCAGCATGGGGCCAAGTGGAGTCACGAGTCTCCATCAAACCGTCGCTTTGAGGTGGTGCTGAAACGTAACCCCCTGATCTGAAACGAGCGACTTCGATGGCACAGGCATTGCTATCTGGAGCAGCCACACGACCGCTCCAGCAGCGAGGTGATGTGTGGTGAGCCAAGCGACGATTTCAGCGGTGGACGACGGTATCACCTGGTTTGAGGAGTCGAGCCTCGGCAGCGACACACTAGCGCTTGGGCGTCGCGTCGTTGCCCGCTCCCTGACCGACCCCTCCATCGCGTCGATCTTGAGCCGGCTGCGGCTGAGCGGCAAAGACAGCCGTGTCCTGGCGGTGCTGCTGGCGCTGGTCGATGCCCCGGAGCGAGAGGAGCTCGAGGACGACGATGTGGTCGACGACAAGGGCGTGTTGGTCGGCTCGCTGTCGGCGTTTCTGGAACACCCCCCCGGTCTCATGGTCACCGCCCATCGGCTGGCCCGTCTCGGATTGGTCGAAGGGGTCGGCCTCAGTGATGGGGCCTGGGACGGAATGGCCGCACGCATTCGACCCGCGGCGCTGTTGCGCAAGAAGAGAGCAGGCATCGAACCGGACACGGCTACCGAGTGGTACCGCTATACGGCTGCGCACGTCGACCTCTCGGTGCTGACCTTGCCGGAGTGCGAACGAGCGCAGTTGGAGCGGCTGGCTGGCAGCGATGAACTGCTGCTCGTCGTGCGCGGCGAGCCCGGCTCGGGTCGCCACCAAGCCGTGCGTGCCATCGCCGCCGCAGGAGGTGGGCGTGGAGCGCTCCAGGTCACCGGGCGTGACGCTGACGGGCATCGGTTTGGTGTGGCCTGCCTGCTGGCCAGGTGGTGGTCCGCCATGGTGGTGATCGACGGTGACGGTGAGGCCAATGTGCAGCTCGCGGCACGGTTCGCCGACGTGGGCATCCCATGCGCTCTGGTGGTCGACCACGACGCGCCCCGGGTTGAGCTTCCCGGCGGTGGGATAGCGGAAAGCGTGATGCTGAGACGTCCCGACGAGGCCACTCGCGCACACACGTGGGACGCCGCGCTGTCCGAGTCCGGGCTGCGGGTCGATGTTGCGCCTCGACGACTGGCGCGGGCCTATCCACTCGGCTATGGCGACATCGAAAGCGCGGTCCGTGAGGCCAGCGCGCGTGCACACGCCGCGGGGGTCGAGCACCTCGGCTGGGAGCATCTGCGGGCCAGCTTGGCCCAGCACTATCGCCGCAACCGGCCGTTCTTTGTACAGACCGTCCCGACGCGCGCCCGGATGGAAGACGTCGTGCTCCCGGCGGACACCCAGCGCCACATTCAAACGCTGCTGAGCATGTGTCGCACCTATGAGTCGGTGCTCGACGACTGGGACCTGGCCCAGCAGCTGTCGAAGGGGCGCGGCATCGTGGCGCTGCTGTCCGGCCCGCCGGGGACTGGCAAGACGCTCATCGCCGAAGCCCTGGCGGGCACTCTCGGTAGAGAGCTGGTGAAGGTGGATTTCGGGACGCTGGTGTCCAAGTACGTCGGCGAAACGGGCAAGCAGCTTCGCCAGGTCTTCGAGGCGACCGATCCACTCGGCTCGGTGCTGCTCTTCGACGAAGTCGACAGCATGCTCCAGCAGCGCACCGAGGCCAGGTCGTCACTGGATCGGCACGCCAACATGGACACCAATCTGCTTCTTCAGCATCTGGAGTTGTTCGACGGAATCGTCCTGCTGACGACCAACCTCGACGCTCACCTGGACCCAGCGCTGCGGCGACGTATCACGCTCCACGTGCGTTTCGAGATCCCGGATGAGGCGTGCCGCGAAGCCATATGGCGGCGGCTGCTCCCGGCACGCGTGGCCTTGGAGGACGACGTCGACTTCGAGCAGTTGGCCGAGACCGAGCTATCCGGAGGCCACATCAAGAACTGCATCGTCAGGGCGCTGAACGCGGCAAAGGCCGACGGCCAGGTCGTGGCCCAGCGTCACTTACTTCAAGCCCTCTATGCCGAGTGCCGAGCGCTCGGGATGGTGATTCGAACCTGCAACGATTGAGGAGAGCGAACCATGTCCGTCCAGAAAGCCAGTCGAGGCACCCGTGCCATCAGCAAGATAGCCGTGGAGTACAGGCGTCGGGTCAACA
Source organism: Myxococcales bacterium (assembly GCA_014239625.1). Lineage (GTDB taxonomy): Bacteria > Myxococcota_A > UBA9042 > PHBI01 > JAAZYN01 > JAAZYN01. Next base: position 15,738 of record JAAZYN010000013.1, read on the forward strand.
AGGAGGGCCGGAACTCGGGGCGCGGTCAGGCGCGAATCAAGTCCCTGGCCCGGCAGATTGCCGATGGCTGGGACGCCAACCTCGAGTACGACGAGAGCGTTCAGCGCATGGCCAAACACGGACCGCGTACCAAGGCCGAAATCCACGGAATCGGGTTGTTCATCAAACGTCTCCGAACCCTCATCAAGAACCTCCGCAGGGCGCGAGGTGTCGATGAGTTTACGGTGCCGGCGGCGTTGCGGGGCCGCCTCGAGGACGTCATGTCCGAGGCCCGAGGCTGGCTCAAACAAATGCGCAAAGCGTCGAAGATGCGTGGGGCGATGCTCCCCGAGGAGACCGACCAGGCGGGTGTGCAGGAGCAGGACAGAGAGCAAGAGAGGGAGTTGGCATGAGCCCATCACGCAAACAGATGCTTCAACGAAGCCTCTCGGTCGTCGTCTCGGCGGCCCTGCTCTCCGTCTCCGCCTCCCTGTCCGTCGCCGCCGGGGCCAAGCCTTCGGAGAAGGTCTGCCAGATCAGAGCCGTGGGGTGGTCGGACGCCAAGACGGCCGTCTCCGTCGACGCCTGTGGGACCATCCGCTCACACGCCCGCAACGGCAAGCAGACGGCGACCAGGCTCTCAGGTCAGGTCCGTCTGGCCGCAGTCGGGGGCTCGCACGTTGCGGTGGTCTACCGGGGAAAGGATGGGGTGGAGGTCCGGAAGATCGGCGACGGAAGCCTCGTCGGTAGCTCTCGAACCAAAGGGTGGCGTACCAGTGTGGCGCTGAGCCGCGACGGCACGCTGCTCGTGGAGGCGGTGACGGAAGACAACGGGAGCAACAACAGGTTGGTCGTCAGCCGAGTTGGGAAAAAGAAGCCATTTCGTCGGCTGTCCACCCGGAAGGCGGCGCACCCGCTCAGTGGCCTGGTGCTGTCGGCGGACGGAAAGCTCGTGGCTGGCCATGGCGGCCTGCGGGTGACGGGGTGGGCCACCAAAGGGGGGGCGGGGCTGGGGAGCTGGTCGACCGCCGAGGAGGACGATATCGCCAGCTTGGCGTTCAGCGCCTCGGGTGACGTGTTGTTGGTGGTTCACACCACGCAATTGCCGGTGCTCCTCAGCGCGTCCGGGTTCGGGCTCGCAGGCACCCTGAGCTTTCAGCCCATCGCCGCCACCCGGTCGAGCAAAGGGTGGGTCTTTGGGCGGGACGACGACCCCAACGTGTATCTCCTGGGTGTTGACAGCCGAGCGATTCGCGTCGGGCAGTGCAGCGCGTCAAATACGGTCGACCGTATCGTGGCCTCGCCCAATGGTGACGCGGTGGTCGTAGCTTGCGGCCGCAAGCATGAGGCCGTGGTGTTCCCGATCCGCGCGCCAACGGCCGCCCCATGAGCCCCCAGTGGCGGCCCGGCGGCGACGCCGGAGGGGAGGTTCTCAGCGATGCGTGATGGTCACGACACCTTCGACGTTGTCGTACAAGACATGGGGCGTACCGCTGGAACCGAGCCGTCGAACAGTCGGAGCGACCCTCCTGTGTTGGGCGCAACGGCGAACGTCGCTCGCCTGCCGGTGGCCCAGCCCAAGACATAGATGGACGCCGCCGCTACAGCGGAGCCAGGTTT
>JAAZYN010000140.1 GCA_014239625.1 Myxococcales bacterium
CGAGCTATGCCGACCCGGACCGAAGGCTCGCCATCGAGGGGCGCACCGAGGCGACCGAGGCCACCGCGGTAGCCGCCTTGTTCGGCGGGCTGCCCTCCGACGGTGTGGGCAGCGTCGTCCGAGGGTCCTTCTCTGGCCCGAACATCATGAGCGACTACGACGGGTCGGATGTGGACGCGTTGTGGAACTACCAGACCGTGCGCGGCGAGAACATCGACGCGCCTTTCTCAGCGCAAAACCCGCCCCAGCTGTCGGCCTCGAACCCGTACCGGCCCCTGCCTTACCTCGCCTTTTTGCCCGCCACCTGGCCTCAAGGCGACGACGGCGCGCTGGCGCCCATCGACGTCGTGGTCGCGCTTCACGGCTTCGGCGGGAGCAAGGAGGATTGGTTCAGCGTCGCCAACACCATCACGAGCAGCGGCATGGCCCTCATCGCCATCGACGCGTACCAGCATGGGGAGCGCCAGGGCGCGGTGGCTTACCCGGAAGGTGACACCTTCGACAAGATCGACGTCGCGGTCGAGCAGCTGATGCCTGGCGCCGACTTCCCGGACCCCTTCTTGAATCCGACCTTTCTGAGCCGCACGCGGGCCAAGTTTCTTCAGACCGCCGTCGACGTCCTGAGTATCGTAGAGCTGCTCGCAGCGGCCGATGGAACCCACGCCGACATCGACTTCAACGGTGACCTTCGCGCCGACACCGTCGGCTCGATTCATCTCCTCGGCATGAGCCTGGGGAGCATGGTGGCCACCGTCATTGCGGGCGTCAGTCCACACATCGAGCGCGTGGCTGCGTATGCGCCTGGGGGCGGCCTGGCTGACCTGGCGCGCGACAGCGAGGTCCTCGGGCTGCCGCTCACCTTACTGATGCTGGCGACCTCCAACACAGCCGACTTCGGCCTCCTCCGGGGTAGCGGCGCCGATGGCGAGGCAGGGAGCACGGCGATGCTCATCGATCGCCCCGAGCGCGAGGTCTACGGCGTCGTCGTGGATGCCTTGATGGGCGGTGTCGATCCGCTGAACTACGCCCAATCGATGATGGATGGGAGCCTTCGAGGCGACGGCGGCGCGCGTGTCCTGATGCAGCTGACGGACTTCGATCTTGTCATCCCCAACAACGCCAGCGACCGGTTGGTGCGCGCCATGATCGCCGGAGCAGGCCCGGGAGAGGTCGGCGTGATCGATAACGTGGACCGACCCAAACTGTTTGAGATGAGCAGCCCGACCGCCTCGGATCCTTCTGGGGTACGGGCCGCCATCACGCACTGGTCGGGCCCGCACGGCGTGCTCCTCGACTGGCTCGACCCCGCCACCACAGCTACCGCTCAATCAGAGGTGGCCAATTTTCTGACCGCCCCCTGATTTTCACTACGCCCACCATTCGCGCTAGACGATCTCACTCGTGCTGATCTTCAACTTCAGCGTCTTCGCCTTCAGCGTTGTCATGGTGGTGCTCTTTTCTCAGCGCGATCGTTGGGGACTCGGCCCGATGATTCTGGCCATGGGCGTGCTCTTGGCGGGGATCTCCATCACCGGCCGGGTCCAAGCGCTGGTTCCTATCCCGGGCGGAGTCCAGGCCTACATGGGTTCGCTGCTGAACCTGTCGGCCATCCTCGCCGGCGTCGTCCTGCTCTATGCGCTCGAAGGCACCGCCACCGCGCGGCGCACCGTGATCGGGCTGGGCGCCGCCACGGTGGTGCTCTACCTGTTCCGCGAGGTCCTCGCGTGGCAGCTCACGTCCATGGGCGCTGTGACCGGCTACGGTCGGGCTCGTTGGCTCAACCCCAAGGCCTACGCGTCGCTGGTGTCGGCCGTCTCGCTCATGTTGGACGGGGTCGTGATCCTGATGACCTATCAGGCGCTGCACAACCTCGCCCGGGGAAGGCGGTGGTTGCTGCCGTTCGCCTTTGGCGCGGCTCTTTCGGCGGCGATGGTCGCCGATGGCCTGATCTATGGTGGCCTCTCCGGGCGCTTCGACGCGGCGCAGTTCGGCTCCCATCTGTGGGGCAAGCTGACCACCGGGCTGGTGGCCAGCCTCGCGCCGTCGCTCTACATCCTGTACGAGTTCAACCGACACCCCGACAAGGTCGACGAGGAGGGCTTGCTGCGGCGTAGCGTCTTTGAGGTGGTGACCTTGAAGCGGCGGCTCGAGCGGGTGCGTAACGAGCTCGAGAAGAGTCACGTCGCCAATCAACACATCCGGTCGGTGTTCGGGCGCTACGTGGCCCCGGACGTGGTGGACGAGATCTTGGAGAGCGGCCAGCTCGAGCTGGGCGGCGAGCTGCGCGAAGTGACCATCGTGTTCAGCGACATCCGGGGTTACTCGACCCTGTCGGAGCACATGAGCCCGGTGCAGACCATCGACCTGCTCAACGAGTACTTCAGCGCTATGGGGGAGGTGATTACCCATTTTCGCGGGACCATCATCGAGTTCGAGGGGGACGCCATTCTGGTCGTATTCGGTGCCCCATTGAGCCAGCCGGACCACGCGAATCGAGCAGTCTGGGCGGCGTTGATGATGTTGGAGGTGGTCGATGAGCTCAACGCGCGATGGGACAATGACGGCACATCCGAGCTGTGGAAGAGCGTGGGCCTGGCCAGCTTCAAGATCCGCCTGGGGGTCCACACCGGGCAGGTGGTCGTCGGCAACGTGGGAAGCCAACGCCGCACCAAGTACGCCGCCATCGGTGACGCCGTGAACACCGCGGCGCGGGTGGAGTCCATGAACAAGCGGCTGAAGACCAGCCTGCTCATGACTCAGGCGACCGCGGACCAGTTGGATATCCCCCGAATTCAGCTGCTCGACAAAGGCGAACAACAGGTGCGGGGTCGCAGAGAAACCGTGCGCGTGCTAACGGTGCAAGGCCTCTGTCACGTCGACTGAGCCGGAGAGCTCATATTGCGGGAGACCCGGCCCAGGCCATAACGGTGGCGACGATCCTGGGCGTCCCTGCTGCCTCCGAGGCTCGACCACCGCAGACCGCTCCACACCAACGCCATCAGGACAGTCCATCATGGGAACCCGATCGCTCATTTTGAGACCTCGCTAGGCTCGTTCTCAGCGGAGATCTTCGTCGACAAGATGCCTATCACCGGGAGCAATTTTGTGCGCCTGGCCAAAGAAGGGTTTTACGACGGGCTCCACTTTCACCGGGTCATCAACAACTTCATGATCCAGTTCGGCTGCCCCCACAGTCGTGAGCCGAATAGCCCGATGGCTGGGACTGGAGACAGCCCTCACGGGACGATCCAGGACGAGCTGACAGCGCGCATCAGCAACCAGCCGGGCACCCTGTCGATGGCCAACACAGGCCGCCCCAACAGCGGCAGCTGCCAGTTCTTCATCAACACGGTCCACAATGCTTATCTGGACCATTGGACGCCCGGGCAGTCGCGTCACCCGGTCTTCGGTCAGGTGCGACAGGGCATGGACGTGATCAAGGACATCGAACAAACCCCGACGGCCCGCGGGGACAGGCCTAAGACGCCGGTGCAGATGGTCTCGCTCACGATCCAGGAGACCTGAGACTGTCGGGCGGGGTCAGGCGCCAGCGGGCTGACTCCGGGAACCTGGGGCCGGGCGGCGCCTCGGCGGCGAGGCGCCGTTTAGAGCGCCGCGACCACCGCGTCCATGCTGTCTTTGGCGTCGCCAAACAGCATCTGGGTGTTGTTGTTGTAAAAGAGCGGGTTGTCCACGCCGGCATATCCCGCTCGGCGGCTGCGCTTCAGGATCACACAGTGGTCGGCCTTCCAGGCCTCGAGCACCGGCATACCGAAGATCGGGCTGGACGTGTCGGTCTGGGCCCCGGGGTTGACGATGTCGTTGGCGCCGATGACCAGCGCGACGGTGGTTCGTGGGAAGTCGCCGTTGAGCTCGTCCATCTCTTCGACGATGTCGTAGGGGACCGCGGCCTCCGCCAACAGGACGTTCATGTGTCCGGGGAGGCGCCCAGCGACGGGGTGGATGCCGAAGCGCACGTCGACGCCGGCGTCGCGGAGCTTGTCGCAGGCGCTTCGGACCGCATGCTGGGCCCGAGCGACAGCCATCCCGTAGCCGGGCACGATGATGACGCTCTTGGCGCCCATCAACATGTCGGCCAGGCCGGGGACGTCGATCTCGTTGACGTCGAGCTGTCCTGGCTCCGGTCGTGGGCCGGCGGTGCTCGGCGTGGTGTCTCCAGTACCGAACCCGCCGAAGATGACGTTCCAGATCGACCGGTTCATCGCCTTGCACATGATGTAGCTCAGGATGGCACCCGAGCTGCCGACGAGCGCCCCGGTGACGATGAGGAGATCGTTTTCGAGCATGAAGCCGGCTGCCGCGGCGGTCCAGCCGGAGTACGAGTTGAGCATGCTGACGACGACCGGCATGTCCGCGCCGCCGATGGCCATCACCAGGTGGACGCCCAGGACACAGGAGACCGCCGTCATGATCAGCAGCCAGACCAGCCCGGCGTCACCAGCGGCGCTCGCGAATGGTATGGCCAGCGCGACGCTGGAGGCGACCATGACGAGGTTTAGCACGTGTCGCCCGGGGAGCAGCAGCGGTGTCCCCGACATGCTCCCCTTGAGCTTCAAGAAGGCGATGATCGAGCCGGTGAACGTCAACGCGCCGATGAACACGTCGACGAAGATCTCGATCAGGAGCACGGTGTTGCCCGGATGCGCTTGGGCCTCGCCGAGATAGTGGGCGAACCCGACGAGCACCGCCGCGAGACCCACAAAGCAGTGGAGCAGCGCCACCAGCTCGGGCATCGCCGTCATCGCCACCCGCAGGGCCATCAGGGCACCGATAACGGCTCCCACGATGATGGCGGCGCCGATGATCACGTAAGCGTCTACCGCTGAGTTGGCCATCGTCGCCACGATGGCGATGGCCATGCCGATCACGCCGTAGAGGTTGCCACGACGGGCCGTCTCCTGGCTCGACAGGCCACGCAGGCTGAGAATGAACAGCACGCTGGCGACCAGGTACGCGAGCGTCAGCAGGACCGACTCCAGGGTCGCTCCACCGGCGGCCGCCTGGGGGGTGACGACGTCCGCCGAGTGGCTGATGGGTATGACTTCCATGGCCCTTACCCTCGCCTGAACATGTTGAGCATGCGCTGTGTTACCAGAAACCCGCCCGCGATGTTGATGGTCGCCACCAGGACCGCGGTGGCTCCGAGGAGCATGTGGGTGGCCGACATGTCGGTGGTGGTCCCCTGTAGAATCCCCCCGACGATGATGATGCCGCTGATGGCGTTGGTGACCGACATCAAGGGTGTGTGCAGGGCGGCGGTGACGTTCCAGATGATCTGCCAGCCCACGAAGACCGCCAGCACGAAGACGGTGACGTGCTGTAGCAGCTTGACCGTCTCTGGGTCAGCCGCAGCGTCGCCCTTGGCCAGGCGTGCCCACAGCCACAGGGCCGCCAAGGCCAACCCCACAACCCCCCAGACCATCCCCGCCGACTTCGGCTCGTCGGTGGGTGATGGAGGCGCTGGTAGGGGCGCTGCCGCGTTCCACGGTGCGGCCTCGGATGAGGGCTTGGGCGCGGCCGGTATCGGCGGCTTGGGGGCCTTGGCCTCGACCTTCGGCGCCGGCCACAGCATCTCGCCGTCTCTCAAGACGATGCTGCCACGAACCACCTCGTCGTCGAGGTCGATGACGAAGCCCTCCTCGCCGCGCGTCATATCCGTCAGCAGGTGGACCAGGTTCTGGGCATAGAGTTGGGTCGCGGTGGTAGCCAGCCGGCTCGTCAGGTCGGTGTATCCAACGACCTTGACGCCGTTGTAGTCGACGACCTCGCCAGCCTCGGTGACCTCGCAGTTGCCTCCCGCTTCGGCGGCCAGGTCTACCACCACCGAGCCAGGTTTCATCAGGTCCAGCGCGCTCTTCTCCCACAGGACGGGCGCCTTGCGGCCCGGGATGAGGGCCGTCGTGATGACGATGTCGATGTCAGGCGCCTGCTCGCGGAACATCGCCATCTCGGCGTCGATATACGCCTGGCTCATGACCTTGGCGTAGCCGCCGCCGCCGTCGCCGCTCTCGGCGAGGTCGACCTCCAGGAACTCAGCGCCCAGGCTCTTGACCTGATCCCGCACGGCCTCGCGCGTGTCGAAGGCCTTGACGACTGCGCCCAGGCCGCGCGCCGTGCCGATGGCCGCCAGACCGGCCACCCCCGCGCCGATAACGAGCACCTTGGCCGGCGGCAGGCTCCCCGCGGCGGTCATCTGAGCGGTGAAGAAGCGCCCGAAGTGGTGGGACGCCTCGATGACCGCCCGGTACCCCGAGATGTTGGCCATCGACGACAACGCGTCCATCTTTTGCGCCCGCGAGATACGTGGCACGCAGTCCATGGCGAAGGCCGTGGCCCGCTTCGCCGCCAGCTTGTCGATGAGGGCTTGGTTTTGGGCGGGTCGAAGAAAGGAGATGAGGACCCCGCCTTCGCGGATCAGGCCCACTTCGGCGTCGCTGGGTTTGTTCACCTTCAAGATCAGGTCGCTCTCCGACCAGACGCTGGCCGCGTCTGGAGCGATTCGGGCGCCCGCTCGCTCATAGTCCTGATCGCTGAAGGTCGCTCCCAGGCCCGCGCCGGACTGCACTCGCACCTCGTAGCCCAGCTGCGTGAGCTTGGTGACGCTCTCGGGAGAGGCCGCCGCCCTCAAATCGCCGGCGAGCGTCTCTTTGGGGACGCCGACCACCGTCGCCGGTCCGGCTTTGGTGCTAGCCAGCTCGTTGTCGGCGCTTGGCGTTTCCCGGTGTGACATGGCTACTCCAAAATGCCCCGTGCGAGTCCGCGCGCCGGATAGCACACGCGGGTGTGAAGGTCGAGGCGGCATTTCGTCGGGGAGCGATCCGAGCCGCCTCTTTGGCCCCTCGAGCGGGGTGCTTCGCCCGAAGCGTCCCGACGCTCGGGTGCCCTCGACGCGGCTGGTGACGTCGCCGCCGCGTCGAGGCATCTGGCGCTGTGTGGCCGGCTGGGCCGATTGACGGCGCTGCCGATCGGGAACCAGGCCTGTTTGGAGCGTTGATGGTTACATCGCCCTCACGGGATGGTCCTGAATCAGGCGCACCTGGGTTTGCAGCCAGCGGCAGAGCGTGAGCGGAGAGCGCAGGCGATCCTGTGCACCCTGTCGCGTGATGTAGAGATGGCGTAAGCGGCGTCGAGTATCTCCGAGCGGGTGGCGTGGTTTGGGAGGCCCCCCTCCACGGGAAGATGCCGAGGGCGAGGCCCCGGTCATAAGGCATCCAGGAGCCGGAAGAACACCGCCAGGCCGTAGCGCCCTGCGAGTATTCGCAACACGAGTCGTCTGCCTGCGGCCACCGGCTGGGTGGGCAGGCGGATGACAGGGTCGCAGAAGTTTCGAGACTCCCTCGGAGCCCGCGGTCGCGCTCGGTGTGATGGTTGTGCCGCCGGCGCCGCAGTTTGGGTAGCCGCAGGGCCATCAACGCGTTGAGCCTCCAAGCGAGCGAAGCCATGGCCATGTGGGCTCAGTGAGCTGTGAGGGTGTTGACGGGGGCATGCGGCGCTCGGACGCGGCCCTTGAGCTGCGCGATAAGGCTTGATTGCAGCCGGCGTCGTTCTCGCGGGCGACGTCGGTGGCCGAGACGGTGCAGCCGTTGGTGATGTCGAAGTGGTAGCGAGGATAGGACGCCGTAGGCGAACATGAACCGCACACCCTCACCGTCCCATCGGTCCAGGTTCGCCGTCTGCGACAAGCCTGTCTCACCGCGCGGCAACAGCGAGCGTCCCGAGTGGAAACACCGCTTGCATAACCCTCGT
>JAAZYN010000141.1 GCA_014239625.1 Myxococcales bacterium
TAGCCTCCGTATGCCACGCCAGAGCCAGCCAAAACGCGACACGGTGCGCGCCGCGCCAACCGCGGCAGGTGCAGCACCAGCCGGTGGCGCTCCCGATGGTGACCTCCAACTCGCTGCCGGAGACCGTGGCCACGAGGTCCCTCCACTGCGCACTGCGACTCATGAGCCGCACGTCCCGGACCTGCGCTGACGCTTCGTGCGCGACCCGCATGGACACCAGCTCCGAGTCCAACATGCGCGCGACCGCGACGACGCGCTCAGCGTCTACATGGACCGAGCGCGGAATCGAGAGATCCCAAGTGCCGAGCGGATCGACGCGCCGACGACGAAGGATCTCGCCGTTCAGCGCGTACTGAATCGTCACACCACCCGTCGGCGACGCACAAGCGCCGCCAGCATGCCGCCAAGAGCCAGCCAGGCGGGCCAGCCCGAGGCGGGGGCGCCCGACGAGCAGCCCTCGGATTCGCCTTTGGTGCCTGAACCGGTCCCCACTCCCGCGTCGGGCTGGGTCGTCGCGGTGCCGTCACCCACGTTCGTGTCCGGGGCGGTCGGATCCTCGTCGGGGACCCCGGCGGTGTCTTCGCCGGGTCCAACGTCCGGGGGCGGCGGCTGCTCGCCGACGCACGTCCCGTCGGTGCACGCCTCTCCCGCGTCACAGCTGCCGCAGCTGCCGCCACAGCCGTCATCGCCGCACGCCTTGTCGACACAATCCGGGGTGCAGCTCGCCTCGACGCAGGTGTAACCGGCCGGAGCCTGGTAGCCACAGGTCTTGTCCTGCGTCGTGCAGTCGTAGGACTTCAGCGCGCCATTGTCGCACCAGACGACGGTGTCGCCCTGACACTCGCCTTCGTAGGTGACCGTGCCGCACTCGGTCTCGGCCTCGCACTGCCCCCCCGAGTTGCACAGCTCACCCGTGGGGCAGGAGCCGCAGCTCCCGCCACAGGCGTCATCGCCGCATGCCTTACCGACGCACTGCGGGATGCAGGTCGAGTCCGCGACGCACTGGAACCCGATCCCCTCGGTGTAGCCGCACACCTTGGCCTCGTCGGCGCAGTCGAAGCTGTTGAGCGTCCCGCCATCGCACCAGACGACGACGGTACCCTCACACTGGCCCTCGAAGGTGACGTCGCCACAGCCCGAGATCGCCACGCACTGACCCGCGACGTCGCACTCCTGACCCGACTCGCAGGCCCCGCAGCTGCCGCCGCAGCCGTCGAGGCCGCAGACCTTTCCGGTGCAGTCCGGCACGCACTGCGCGACGCACTGGCCGTCGTCGGTGCACGTCAGCGTCGCCTCACAGGTGCCGCACGTGCTGCCACAGCCATCGTCGCCGCAGGACTTTCCTGCGCACGCCGGGGTGCAGGTGTCGCTGCACGCGCCGGCGTCGCAGAACTGACCGTCGGGGCAACTCCCGCAGGTCCCGCCGCAACCATCAGCGCCGCAGGCTTTACCGGCGCAGTCCGGAACGCAGACGGCCACGCACTGCCCGGTGGCGCTACAGATCTGCGCCTCGGCGCAGCTGCCACAGGTACCGCTGCACCCATCGGGCCCGCACTCCTTGTCACCACAGTCGGGCACGCAGGTGCCGGGGACGCATTGACCGGCTTCGCACTGCTCGTCGGCGGCGCAGCCTCCGCAGTTACCGCCACACCCGTCGTCACCACAGACCTTGCCGGTGCAGTCCGCGACGCAGGGTTGGAGCTCACAGGAGCCCGTGATCACGCTGCACTGCTCGCCTGGTGGACACGCACCGCAGCTCCCGCCGCAGCCGTCGTCGCCGCAGGACTTGCCGCTGCAGTTGGGCACGCAGGCTTCACACGCGCCGACGGCCGCGTCGCAGCCGGTCGGACACTGCGTGAACACGCGCTGCCGGCAGGGGAAGTTCGCGGTCGCGTCCGCGCATGTCCACTGGTGGGTCCCCTGAGCGCTACAGCCGGTGTCGCCCAATGAGCACTCGTTGACGCAGTAGCCGCAGTTCTGAGCGTCCCAGCACCAGTTGCCGTCTTCGGCGCCGGTCCAGCCACAGCAGCCGCTCTGGCACGCCGTCTGCTCGATCTCGCCGGAGTTGCACCAGGTGACGACGCCGGTCGAGTAGTCACACACGCCCTCGAAGGCGACGTCACCGCAGCCCGTCCCGACGAGCTCACAGACGCCGGCGCTGCAGATCTCGTCGCCGCCGCAGGTGCCGCAGGTGCCGCCACAGCCGTCGTCACCGCAGTCGAGCCCCGTGCAGTCGGGTGTGCAGCTGCTCACGCATTGGCCATCGCTGTTGCAGGTCGCCGGACTGCCGCAGGTCCCGCAGCTTCCGCCGCAGCCATCGCCACCGCACTGTTTACCGGCACAATCGGCCACACAGTTGGGTGCGCATTGCCCTGCGGCGTCACAGGTTTCGGTGCCGGCGCACACGCCACACACCCCTCCGCACCCATCGGACCCGCAGCTCTTGCCGGCGCAATCGGGGGCGCACCCGCCCACGCATTGGCCCGCGTCGCACTCCTCGCCGGCGGCGCACTGACCGCAGCTCCCGCCGCAGCCGTCGTCACCGCACTGCTTTCCGGAGCATTGAGGCTCGCAGGGCGCAGGGCAGGCCAGGGGGAACGCGCCGCTCGGGTCCGCACCCGATTGGTTGCAGTCGTAGTAGTCGTTGCCGCTGCTCCAGCCGCATCCGTCGTTGCCGCAATTGACGACGTCGAGGACCCCCCCACTACAGTACACCAGCTGCGCGCCGGAGCAGCACCCTGTGTACGTGATCGGCCCGCACGGGTCGCCGTCGCTGGGCGGCTCAGCGACGCAGGCGCTGCCCTGACACGTGAGGCCATCGCCGCAGCTTCCGCACGTCCCACCGCAACCGTCATTGCCACAGGACTTGCCGACACAGTCGGCGACACAGCCGCCCCCATCGAGACAGCCGTAGTGACCGGCCACCGCATCCCAGGCGCAGCTCTGACCGCTCGCGCACGTGTCGGTATGGACCTCGCCGAAGTCACACCAGGTCGCCCCACCGGCCTGGCACGCGCCAGAGACCAGCGTGCTTCCACAGCCGGCGTTGCCGCCGCTGCTGCTCGGGTAGCAGCTGAAGTTGTTGCAGACCTGCGGGGGGCCGGTCTGATTGCTGCTCCAGTCTCCGTCCTGGACCTCCATCAGGATGCAGTGGACGGCACCCGACCACGTGATGAGCTGGGTCGCGTCGATGGTCACGTGCGTCCAAGTCGGCATGACGTTCTGCCAGATCCCCAGAGCTTGCGCTTCGTAGGTCGTGTCGTCGTCGTAGACGGGGATCATGTTGACCCCGTTGATGAACTGGCTGTTGGCGTAAGTGCGCCAGGTCTGCTGGCCGCTGTTGCTGGGCATCGGGATCCGGACCACGTTGATGGACTGGCCCCCCGCCAGCACCACGGCGTCGTAGATAGCCTCATTGGCGTTCATCTGGGCCGCGTTCTGAGAGTCCTGAAAGGACTGGTACTCACCCAACAGCACCGTCGTCTCATCGACCATCTTGGTGAACATGTCGATGTGCGTGGTCCCCTCGTTCGCCAGCGGGTTGAGGATGACCAGCTGGAAGCAGCCCAGGTAATCGCGGAAATAGTCGCGGATCGCCTGCTCGCTCGCGCCGTTGTACCAGAGCACGCCCTGCGAGACGAAGCAGGTGCCGCGCCCGTCCGCCATGAAGTTTCCGCCCTCGAAATCCACGGGCATCCTGAAATCGTCGAGCCCGAACTGATTGGCCAGGTGATACGGGATCGCGTCGTCGTAGACGCGCTGATGATAGTAGCGCGGGTCGATGAGGAGCGGCTTATTGGTGTCGGCGTCGAAGGCGCTGATCGGGCCAAAATCGCGGATCCAGATAGAATCGTTGCTGCGGTTCAAGTAGTTCACGCCAGCGGTGGAGACGCCATTGGCGGCCATGCTCTGCTGGAAGCTGCTGAGCCCCTGACTCCCCTGGTGAACAACCCAGATGTCGGTCACGGGGTTGGCGTTTTCGACGATCGCTGCGTAGACGCTGGCGAAGGAGCCGGTCCAGCTGATGGTCAGAGCCTTCTTGTCGTCCCACTCCGACGCGGGGATCATCGGGGAGGCCGGGCTGGCGGTGATGTTGTACACGTTCGGGTTGGCGAGCTTGTAGTCGTCGTACTGGTCCGCTTTGGAGCCGCCGCGTTCGCCCGGGAGCGCCTCTTTGGGGAGCATCGGGCGAGGGTGCTCGAGCCCCGCCTTGGGCGGGCTGTGCGGGTCGGCGAGCGCTGTCGTCGGGGTCGCAGCGGAGCCCGGGGCGGCCAGGGGCACCAGCTCCCAATGCTCGGCACGCTCCGACTCCGCTCCGACAGAGGGCTGCGGGATGGACTCTGTCTGGTGGTTGCAAGCGAACGCCAACAGGCTCGCCAAGCTCGTGCACAGCAGCCGGATCTTCATCACGAAGCCTCTCGATGAACAGGGAGGCGCATAACAGCAGCAGGGTGATGGCAGGTCAAGAGTTTCTGCCGCGCTGCGGGCCCATGGCGACAATCCCCAGGGGGCGTCGTCGGGGTCACCCCGGAGAGCCCGACGCCCACGATCTCCGGGACCGACCCGTGGCGACGTTCGGACGCCAGCCCACTCGCAGGGCACGCCGGGGCCGTGAAGCCGCGCGCCGACGTGCTGGCCCGGGCGAGAAGGTGCCGAACTGTAGCCCGATTGCGTTGCAGCCCGAGAGCAGCTTCGGTACTTTCATGGAATGCATGAGAACCCACTGAGATTCTTGGCGGTGCTGGTTGGCCTCTGCCTGACACCCGTTGGCTGCACTCAAGTCGGAGACTCTCTGTTCGCTGTAGGCGACGCGGCGAGCTCCTCGGGTGGAGCGTTCGCGATGATCTCTCCGATCTTCCAAGAGAGGTGCGGGCCTTGCCACACCGGCGGCGGCCAGTCCGGCGGGCTCAACCTGGACACGGAGGACAACCTTCACGCCGGCGGCACCACCGGCCCGGTGTTCACCGTGTGCGACTCCAGCGCGACCGCCTCGCTGCTGATCTGCCGGGTCGAGGGCGCCGACTGCGGCAGCCAGATGCCCCTGAACGACGACGAGCCCCTGACCTCCGGCGAGATCGACACCCTCAAAGCCTATATCGACCAGGGCGCGGGGGATCCGCTCCTGTGCGGCCCGCCTGACTTTGACGCTGTCGCGGCGATCTTCGACGAACACTGCAACGGCTGCCACATCGGCGGTACCTCCGGCGGCCTGGATCTCTCCAGCGAGGCCGGGCTGCTGGCGGGGGGCGGCAGCGGGCCCGCGTTGAACGTATGCGACGCCGACTCCTCGCGGATCATCTGCAAGCTGGAGGGGGGCGCTGAATGCGGCGATCGGATGCCCCAGGGCGGACCGTATCTGGACCAGAGCGTCATCGACCTGGTCAGAGCTTACATCGACGGCGGCGCCGGCGACCCGACGGTGTGTGGGTCCGGCGCGTGCGATGATGGTCAACAGAACCAGGGTGAAGAAGGCGTAGACTGTGGAGGGCCATGTCCTGATGCGTGCGTCGGCTGCGCCGACGGCATCCGAAACGGCGACGAGACGGGCGTGGACTGCGGCGGAAGCTGCGACCCGTGCCCCGCCGGATTGGTCGACTTCGCCACCCAGGTTCAGCCGATCTTCGACGGCGCAGGGTGCGCCAACGCCACGAGCTGCCACGGCCAGACCCCGGCCAACGCGCCACGCGGGTTCAACTTCAGCCTGGAGAACATGCTCAAGGACGCCAGCGCCCCGGACGCGCCCCAGGACGGTCCCCTGGTGGTGCCATGCGATGCCGACAACAGCCTCCTCTACAAGGTTCTCAACGGCGAGACCGCGGCGCCCGACCCGGTCATCATTCGGATGCCCTCCGGTGGGCCCTATCTCGAGGCCGGTGACATTCAGCTGATCAAGGACTGGATCGACCAGGGCGCGAGCCCGTTCATCGACCCGGGCCTGTGCCCTTGACCACAGCCGATGGTGCCCACGGCACCTACCCCCTGTTCGAGATCGCCCCAGCCCTCGACAGACGCCTCAACCGCGTACCCCTCGGCGACTATCCGACCCCGGTGGACCGCGTCGACCCGACGACCCTGGGCCTGCCGCCAGGTGGTCCGCAGTTGTTCATCAAGCGCGAAGACATCTCAGCGCAGGGCTACGGCGGCAACAAGGTTCGCCCCCTGGAGCTGGTCCTGGGTGACGCGCAGCGCAGGGGCGCGCGGCGGATATGGGCGACCGGGGCGCTCGGCAGCAACCACTCCGTGGCGACCGCGATTCACGCGCACCGCGCAGGGCTTCAAGCGGGCGCGCTGCTTTGGCCACAGCCGGTCAGCCTGACAGCGCGAGACAACCTGGAGACGATGCTGTCGCTCGACTGCCGCGTCGAGTGTTTGCCCGGCATCGCGATGGTCCCGCTCAGTGTCGCGGCCGTGCGCCTGTTGACCGGGCTGCGCGGCCCCAGGGACTACGTGCAGGCCCCCGGCGCGGCGGTCCCGCTGGGCGCCCTGGGGCATCTCTCGGCGGCCCTGGAGCTGGCTCGACAGATCCGCGCCGGTGAGCTGCAGCCGCCCCACGACATCGTTGTCGGGGTGGGAAGTACCTGTACAGCCGCCGGCTTGTTGGTCGGGCTACGCCTGGCGCGCTACGCTGGGCTGGCCTTCACGAGGGGGAGGCTGCCCATCATTCACGGGGTCCGCGTCACCCCGTGGCCGGTCACCGACCGCCATCGCGTCGTCGGGCTGGCCTACCGCACCCAGGAGCTGCTGGCCCGGTTGGGCGGCCCAGCGTTGAGCTTCTCCCGACGGGAGCTGAGCGCAGGCTTCCGGCTGCACACGAGCTACCTCGAGGCGGGGTACGGTCGCGCGTCGGCTGCGGGACGGGACGCGATCACGCGCTTCGCGCGGCGCGACGTGTTGCAGCTCGACACCACGTACTCCGCGAAAGCGGCCGCCTTCACGCTGGACCTGCTGGCGAGCGGACGGACCCGCGGCCCGGTGCTGTTCTGGGCAACCAAGAGCAGCGTGCCGCTGCCCCGCGCCGACCCGAGCGCGACGGCCCGCGCGCCGGCGTGGGTTCAGCGGTGGCTGTCGCGCTGAACCGAGCCGCGCTGCACGGCGCCATACGCCGCGAAGCGACCTGACAGCACGGTCACGTCGCCGGCCCGCCCCCCGTTGGGATCCGCAGGGAACCTGGCCTCGAACCCGTACTGTCGTAGGACGCGGCCGTCGCGATCGATGGTCTCCGAGACATCGACGCTCACCTCCTCGGCGATCGCGTCGACCTCCCACTCCTGGGGCCCGCCCCCGGCACACCCGACGACGATGACGAAGAGCTCACCGCGGACGGCGTCGTCGTGCATGTTCCAGGTCACCGATGTGCCCGCCGGGATCGTCGACAGATCCCCCATGACCTCGAGCTGCGCCATCGCGCCGCCGTGGGCCGTGGTGAACACCTCGACGGTGTGGCCGTAGCTCGTCACGTCGGCGTCCGCGGGGCTGGGCCGATGGAAGGTGGAGAAGTCCCCAGCCAGCTCGCCCTGCTCCACCACGGGTAGGGGTTCGGGCTCTTGGAAGCCATAGGCCTCCTCCAAGGCCGGGTCGTAGCTCCAGGGCGGCGTGAACCAGCAGCCGCTCGCGGTGGTGACCAAAAGGGCGACGAGCGTAAAAGTTCGGCGGGTCATGATGTCTCTCCGAGTCAGTGGATCTCGGCGCTGTCCAAAGCAAGCTCCATGCCAAACACAGCCCGATGGGATCAGGAGCAGCGA
>JAAZYN010000142.1 GCA_014239625.1 Myxococcales bacterium
TCTGAAGCTGATGAGACCGCGCCCTCCGTCCCCGCCCAGCACCTCGATGGTGGCTTCGTCAACGAACTGCATGGCCCCGCCAAATTTGCGGCCCTTCGCACCCACAGGCCGTGAGCAGGGGCTCAGGCAGACCGTAGTTCTCACCGGACACTGGGCGACGCGCCCGGGACTTGGAGCGAAGGTGCAGTGGCGTGGACTTCTGGCCGAGGTTGCTGTGCATGCGAGGCAGTGTCCTGGGTGGCAAGCAGCTTTGCATGACGCCCACCGACGTGTTTCGGTCCATAGACGGATCGGCGAACAACTGCGACCGGGGTAACTCTAAGCCACTCGGCACAGAGTCGGCCCCGACGGGTCTATCGGCGCGACGGGAGTCTCGGTCAGAAACGCTAGCTGTTGCTCGACGCGACGACGTGGACTTTCTTGCGGTCGCGGCCGTAGCGCGCGTATTGAACCGTCCCGTCGATCTTGGCGAAGATGGTGAAGTCGCGACCCATCCCGACTCCGTCGCCGGGGTGAATGCGAGTGCCCACCTGGCGGACGATGATGTTTCCTGCTCGCACGGGCTGGCCACCAAACTTCTTGATCCCACGCCGCTGAGCATTGGAATCGCGGCCGTTGCGAGTACTACCCTGTCCCTTCTTATGAGCCATCGGGGTCTCTCCTGACGCTTAGCTGGCGATCGAGTCGATACGGACTCGAGTGAAATGCTGGCGGTGACCGTTCTTTCGGATGTAGTTCTTGCGCCGCTTGAACTTGAAGACGAGCACCTTGCGGTGCCGCCCCTGCTCGAGGATGGTGCCGCCGACGGACACGCCCTCCAAACGCGGGGTACCGATCTTGGTCTCGTCATCGGTACCGACCAGCAGCACGTCGTCGAACGTCAGCTCGGTGCCGGCATCGCCAGCCAGCTTCTCGACCTGGATGATGTCGCCTTCGGCGACTCGGTACTGCTTACCACCAGTTTTGATGACTGCGTACATGGCCTGGACCTCCGTCCGTAGATTCGCTGCTCCAACGCCAGCTCTCGAGGCGGCCAGCGGAGCGGGGCCGGAAGGTAGGGTCTGACCTACCTGCTGTCAAGCACTAGATCGGTCGTCGCGCATCATGGTGGCCAGCGACTCTGTATACGGATGTCGCGCCACACCCACCTCGGTGATGATGCCAGCGATGAGCTCTGCTGGGGTCACATCGAAGGCTGGGTTGGCGACGGCAACACCGGCCGGGGCGACGGGATGGCCAAACACGCCGCGGACCTCCTCGGGCGAGCGCTCCTCGATGGGGATCGCTGCCCCGTCCGACAAGGACAGGTCCACGGTCGTCATGGGGGCAGCCACGTAGAACGGGATGCCGTGACGGTGACACAGCACGGCGACCTGATAGGTGCCGATCTTGTTGGCGGTGTCACCGTTGGCGACGATGCGATCGGCGCCGACGATGGCGCAGTCGATGCGCCCCCGCGAGATCAAGTGTCCCGCGGCGCTGTCGGCGATGATCCGCACGTCGATACCTTCCTTGAGACACTCCCACGCGGTCAGGCGGCTCCCTTGAAGATACGGGCGCGTCTCATCAGCCACGACCCTGATGCCCTTTCCGGCGCGGTGGGCCGATCGGATGACGCCGAGGGCAGTGCCGTAGCCAGCGGTAGCCAACGATCCAGTGTTGCAGTGGGTGAGCACGGTGGCTCCCTGCGGGATAAGCGGCTCTCCGTTGGCGCCGATGGCGCGGTTGGTCGCGATGTCGTCGCTGCGGATGCGGTCCGCCTCGGCGTCGAACGCGTCGAGCATCACCGAGCGGTCCCCGTCGGCGTCGAAAGCGGCGGCCACCGCCCGCATACGATCGATGGCCCAGAACAGGTTCACGGCGGTGGGGCGGGTGGTCGCCATCAACTCGCAGAGTCGCTCGAGCGCTGGGGCGAAGGGCTCCTCGGCGTGCACCGCCCTTGCCCCCAGGGCCAGCCCCATCGCTGCAGCGACACCGATGGCCGGGGCTCCCCGGATAATCATGTCCCGGATACCGGTGGCGACCCCTTCGGCCGTGCTGTAGCGCTGATACGTCTCCTCCTGGGGGAGGCGAGTCTGATCCAGCATCAGGACCGCGCCCTCGGCGTCTCTGAAGATTGGCTTGATCGGCTCTTCGGTCATGAACTCATCCTGCAAGGTTGGGTGACGGCGTCTACGACGACGCTGGGTGGCGACACGGGGTTTGGGCCGGTGACAGGCTCATGCGTCCAGAAGCCGGCGGGCGATGGCGTTGACGCTCTGCGGATTTGCCTTGCCGCGAGTCGCCTTCATCACCTGGCCGACGAAGAACCCGAGGAGCTTCACCTTGCCAGCCCGATAGGCGGAGACTTGCCCCGGGTTGGCGTCGAGCACCCGCTGAACCTCCTGCTCGATGGCCCCCTCGTCGGTGATCTGACCGCCGTGCTCCTCGACCCAGGCGCTCGGACCGACCCCCTGAGCGTACATGGCGGCGAAACACTGTTTGGCCATCTTGCCGCTGATGACGCCCCCGATGAGCAGGCGCAGCATCTCTGCCAACGCCTCCGGGCTCACCGGCGACCCGGCGTCGAGCTCGACGCCGTCTTTGTTCAGCGCCGCCAACAGCTCACCGGTGATCCAGTTCGCGGCCAACTTCGCGTCGTCGGTCGCTGCGGCTACCGACTCGAAGTAGTCGGCGCGATACACGGTCTGGGTCAGCACCTCGGCGTCATAGGGGGTCAGCGCATACTCGCGCTCGAACCGCTGACGGCGGTCTCGGGGCAGCTCGGGAAGGGCTTCGAAGATCTCCTCGACCCAGCGGCGCGGGACCTCCAGAACCATCAGATCGGGGTCCGGAAAATAACGATAGTCGTGCGCGTGTTCCTTTGACCTCATGCTGCGGGTCCGCCCGCCCGCTTCGTCCCACAGGCGCGTCTCCTGGACGACCGCACCTCCGCTCTCGATGACGTTGCACTGCCGATGGACCTCATAGTCGATGGCGCGGCCCACGAACCGAAACGAGTTCACGTTCTTGATCTCCGTGCGCGTCCCCAGCTGCGTCGCGCCGCGCTCACGCACCGAGACGTTGGCGTCGCAGCGGAAGTTGCCCTTCTCGAGGTTGCCGTCGGACGCGCCCACCGCCACGACGATCTGGTGCAGCGCTTTGAGGTAGGCCACCGCCTCACCGGCGGTGCGCATACACGGCTCGCTCACGATCTCGACCAGGGGCACGCACGCCCGATTGAAGTCGACGAAGCTCTTCGACGCGCTCGACGAGTGGATCGTCTTGCCCGCGTCCTCCTCCAGGTGGATCCGGGTCAGCTCGAAGAACCGCTCGGCCCCATCCACGGCGGCCCAGACGCCACCGCCAACGATGAGGGGTTGGTCGTACTGGCTGATCTGATAGCCCTTCGGCAGATCCGGGTAGAAATAGTGTTTCCGGGCAAACCGGCTGTGTTCAGCGATGTCGCAGCCCAACGCCAGGCCCACCCGGATCGCCAACTCGACGGCCTCCCGATTGAGCACCGGCAGCACACCCGGCATCCCAAGGGTGACGGGGTCCACGTTCTGATTGGGCCCGGTGGCGTCGCCGACGGGCGCGCCGCAGAACAGCTTGGACGCGGTCGCCAGCTGCACGTGAACCTCGAGACCGATGACCGCTTCCCACTCAGCCATGGCTCACCTCGCGCTCATAGGCGGCAGCTGCAGAGATCATCCGCCCCTCTTGGAGTGGAGGCGCGATGAGCTGCAGCCCGATGGGGAGGCCGCCACCGTCGCGATCAGCGCAAGGTAGCGACATGCATGGCAGTCCGGCCAGAGACGCCGGGATGGTGAACACGTCCAGGAGGTACATCTGAAGCGGGTCGGCGACCCGCTCGCCGAGGCCGATGGCGGTGACCGGCGAGGTCGGCGCGGCGATGACATCGCACCGCTCGAAGGCTCGAGCGAAGTCCCGCGAGATGAGGGTCCGGACTCTCTGCGCCTTCAGGTAGTAGGCGTCGTAATACCCCGCCGACAGCGCATACGTTCCCAGCATGACCCGCCGCTTCACCTCGTCACCGAAGCCCTCGGCCCGGCTACGCCCGTACATGTCCGCCAGCCCCGAGTACGCCTCCGCCCGGCGCCCGTACCTGACCCCGTCATACCGGGCGAGGTTCGACGAGGCCTCCGCGGTGGCGATCAAGTAGTACGTGGCGACGGCATATGGCGTGTGCGGCAGGCTCACGTCGACCAGCGTCGCCCCCAACCGCTCGTACGTGGACAGAGCCTTACGCACGGCGGCGGCGACCTCTTCGTCGCAGCCCTGAGTGAAATACTCCGCGGGGATGCCGATCTTGAGGCCACCCACACCGCGATCCAACGCCGCCGCTACGGACTCAGGCGCGCCGACGATGGACGTAGAGTCCTTCGGATCATGCCCCATGAGCACATCCAGAGCGATCGCAGCGTCCTCAACCGTGGCGGTCAGGGGCCCCACCTGATCCAGGCTCGACGCGAAAGCCACCACACCCCAGCGGCTCACGCGGCCATAGGTCGGCTTGACCCCGACTACACCACAGAAACTCGCGGGCTGTCGGATGGACCCGCCGGTGTCAGTGCCCAAGGTCAACGCGCAGTGGCGGGCTGCCACCGCGGCGGCGGAGCCTCCGGACGAGCCTCCGGGGGAGCGGGTCTCGTCGACCGGGTTTCGGACCGGCCCGTAGGCAGAGTTCTCGTTGGACGAGCCCATGGCGAACTCGTCTTGATTGAGTTTGCCGACGATGACTCCGCCGGCCGACCTGATCCGGGCGGCGACGGTAGCGTCGTACGGCGGGATGAAGGTGTCGAGGATCTTGGACGCGGCGGTGGTGCGGAGCCCCTCGGTGCAGATCATGTCCTTGAGACCCACCGGCACGCCGGACAGCGGCCCAATCTCGGCCCCTGCGGAGCGCTTGGCGTCGATGGCCGCGGCGGCGGACAGGGCCGCCACCCGGTCGACGGTGATCCCGGCGTTCAACCTCGGGTTGTCACGTCCGATGCGGGCCAGCGCCGCCTCTGTCAGCGCGGCAGAGGTCACCTCACGGGCGCGCAGCGCGGCGACCTGTTCGGTCAGCGAGCGATCGAGCAGCGCGTCTGCGCTCATCCCACGACCCTCGGGACCAGAAAGCTCTCGCCGTCGGTTGCGGGAGCGTTTTCGAGCGCGCGCTCCAGGGGCAGCGCGGCGCTCGCGACATCCGAACGGAACGGCGTCACCTGCGGCAGCGGGTGGCTGGTGGGCTCCACCCGGTCCGTGTCGACCTGCTGCAGCACCGCGATGTATTCCAAGCAGGCGCCGAGCTCCACCTCGAAGCGCTCCACCTCCGCCGGCTCCAGCACCAACCGCGCCAGCTCCGCGACACGCTGGACGTCGATCGCGTGATCGCTCATCGGGTGGCCTCCGCCAAAAACCCCTCCAGCCGCTCACGGATCGCATCGCGGCGAGCCTCTGTAGCCGCTTCTGCTCGTAACACCAGGACCGGCTGCGTGTTCGAGGCACGTATCAGGCCCCAGCCGTCCTCGAACTCCACCCGAGCGCCATCGATGTCGACCACCTCCTGGACGTCGGGTTCCGCGCGGAAGTGTGTCAAGGCAGCCTGAACCAGGCCAAACTTGGCCTCTTCGTCGACGTCCAGTCGTATCTCCGGGGTCACGCTGGTCTCGGCAACGCCGCTCAAAAGGCCAGACAGCGGCCCTCTCTGCCGGCTGACGATCTCCAGCAGGCGCGCGGTGGCGTACACCGCGTCGTCAAAACCGTACCAGTTGTGCGCGTAGAAGATGTGCCCGCTCATCTCTCCCGCCAGCAGAGCCCCCTCTTTCTTCATGCGCGTCTTGATGATGGAGTGACCTACCTTGGACATGATCGGCCGCCCTCCGGCCGCTGAGATGGCGTCATAGAGGGTCTTGGAGCACTTCACCTCACCGACGATGGCCGCCCCTGGCTCCTCCGCCAGCAGAGCACGCGCCAGCACGATGAGGAGCTTGTCGCCCCACATCACCTGCCCGCGCTCGTCGATGACCCCGATCCGGTCCGCGTCGCCGTCGAACGCGACGCCAAAATCCGCGCCCTGAGCGACCACGCGCTCTTTGAGTTCGGCGATGTTGGCCTCCACCGTCGGATCCGGGTGATGGTTCGGAAAATGCCCATCCATGGGGATGTACAGCCCGGTCGCCGCGACGCCCAAGCGCTCGAGCACTCGCATACACACGGGCCCGCCCGTGCCGTTACCACCATCGACGACGATGCGGAGCTTGCGGTCGCCGAGCGCGATGCGACCGACGACGTCATCGACGTAGGCGTCCTCGATGCCGTGATCGACCAGCGCTCCGACCCCGTCTTCGAAGTCGTCGCCCTCGATGAGACCACGCAGGCGCTGAATGTCCTGGCCCCACAGAGAGTGCTTGCCAGTCATCATCTTGAAGCCGTTGTACTCGGGCGGGTTGTGGCTGCCGGTGATCTGTACCCCGCCGTCGAGGTCCAGGTAGTGCACGGCGAAGTACAACAGGGGTGATGGGACGACCCCGACGCGCACGACCTCCAAGCCGGTCGACGCGACACCGTTTTCAAACGCCGCGGCGAGGCGCTCGGAGTGAAGTCGACAGTCACGACCCAGGGCGACGGTGCTTCCACCTGCGCGGACGATGAAGGTCCCGTATGCCTGCCCGAGGAGTCGCGCGAAGGGCTCCGTGAGGTCCTCATCGACGATGCCGCGGACGTCGTACTTGCGAAAGATGTGCGGGTTGACCACGCTCATAGAAGGTCTCCTCGGCCACCGTCCACGAGAGCGTCGACGATCTCACGCAGGCGCTGAGCCTCCTCACGCTTGCAGACCAGCGTCGCGTCGCCTGTGTGCACCACCACGAGGTCACGCACGCCCACGGTCGCGACGGTGGCGCCGCCATGGGCAAACAAAACGTTGCCGCCGCCGTCCAGCTCGAGCACATCCCCACGGGTGAACGACTCGGCGGCCGCGGCCTTGAAGTCGTAGAGGCTGCGCCAGCTTCCGACGTCGCTCCAGCCGAACTCCCCCGGAACGACCACCACCTTGTCGGTTCGCTCCATGACGGCGTAGTCGATGCTGATCGACTTGAGCGTAGGGTAGACCCTGGCCACGGCTGCGTCGGAGTCGTCGCTCTCTAGCGGGGCGATAGCTGCCATGAGCTCCGGCTCGAAGCGGGTCAACTCCTCGACGATCAGCCCACAAGGCATGAAGAACATGCCGGCGTTCCACACGAAACGCCCGTCAGCCAGGTACTCGGCTGCGGTCGCGAGATCGGGCTTCTCTTTGAACGCGTCGACGGCGTATGCCCCGCCCTGCGCCGTGGCTTCCCCACGCTGGATATATCCATATCCGGTCTCAGGACGTGTCGGCGGGATGCCCAGAGTCACGATGTGGCCGGACGCGGCGACCGCGCACGCGTCGGCGCAGAGCGCTTGGTAGCGAGCGACATCGGCGACGTAGTGATCCGACGGTAACACCATCAGGATCCCTGATGGATCCCGCTGACGCACCCACAGCGCGGCCCAGGCGATCGCTGCGGCGGTGTTGCGCCCCGTGGGCTCACACAAGACGTTGGCCTCCGGAACCTCGGGAAGCAGCGCGCGCACGCTGTCGCCGAGCACCGAGCCGGTGGAGCCATCAGGACGGGTCAGCGGAATGGTGGTCAGAGCCGGTTGGTTGTCATAGGCCAAGGCGAGATTGACCTTGAGAGCCAAGCGCTCGCTGATGGCGACTTTCAG
>JAAZYN010000143.1 GCA_014239625.1 Myxococcales bacterium
CATCTGCCGCGGACGGGGGGCGCGGCGGCGGCTCCTCGTCTGGCGGCGGCGGCGGCTCCTCGTCCGGCGGCGGCGGCGGCTCCTCGTCCGGTCGCGGGGGGGCCACCCTCGCCAGTGACGGCCAGTGGGAGGTCCATTGGGTCGATGGCGACACGAAGTGGCCCATCAGCCCGCGGGACGAACCCAAGAGCGTTGGCCGAAAGGCCGGGGTTGACTTCTTGATCCCCAACCCAACGGTCGGGCGCAAGCACGCGACGGTCGGGTTCGACGGTGACAGGCTTCAGGTCATCGACCTCAAGAGCTCCAACGGTACCTACGTCAACGGTAAGCGGGTCCGGAAATCCTATCTGAAAGACGGCGACGTTCTGGGCTTTGGCAGCGCCGAGACCAAGATCGTCTGCCGGACATCGGGAGCGTCACACGGTGGCGACCTGCCCGAGCCCATCGACGACTGGGACGAGTGGGGCGACGAGGACGACGAGGACGACGATACCTTTGAGATGTCACCACCCAGTTGGCACTTGGTGTGGATCGATCAGGACCAGCGCGTCACCTGTCTGATGATGGACGTGTCCAACCGCGTCCTGGCGGTCGGAAGCGCCGCCGATTGTGAGATCGCGGTCCCTGGCATCGACGGGCTCGATCCGGAGCACATCGAGATGACGTGGGATCAGGGCGCGCTGGTGGTGCGCGACCTCGGGTCATCAGCTGGCACCCAGGTCAACGGACGCAGCGTCGAAGACGAGCGCGTGCTGCGCAACCACGATGTGGTGCGCTGCGGCGAGCTCCGCATTCAGATCATTCGGGGGACCCAGGGCCAGCCTGCTCGAACCCCGCAGACCGAAGGCTACGACTTCTGGGCTCCCGTGCTGGAGAAGCGGGCAGACTCCCTGTCGCTGGCGTTCATCGAGTATGACAGGGACGATTCGGACCGCCGCCGAGAGCTGACCCTGTGGGGCGACGGGATGGGCTCGGTGGAGAAATTCGAGCGAAATGATCGGTCATCTCTGGACGGACAAGCTACGCAGCATATCCTGGAGCCGCTCTGTATGGCTCTCATGCGCGCTGGCTTTCCAGAAGCGCCAACGGATAACGCCGGCGACGACGAAGAACCTTCGGAGTTGGAGTGTTATTTCGATGGCGAGTCGGCTGTGGTGACGCTCACCAAAAAGACCTGCGGCAAGAGCGAACACTACAGCGAAGCGTTGGAGCTGTTGCGAGCCATCCTCCACGCATGGGATCCCGTGGGTTGACCGACCGCGCTGTCGCAATTACATGCAATTTCGATATCGGGGATGACAAGCCGTCTTCCGCGTATTAGCGTTTCGGTGCCCCAAATCATCCGCGGCAGCTGAGGCTGATTGCGCAGAAATAACGGGCTCCCAAAACCCAGTATGTGCCTGATGGGGAACTTGTTGTGAAGAGAACGCCAATCCTTGTGGAGAACGGCCGCGTGGAGATCTCGGTAGCTGACGCCACCGCCAGCGCGCCCGTGGAGCTCCTTGACGTGCTGATCCAGATGCTGAAGGCCAGCGTCGCGATGATCGATGCGGAGGGCGCCCATCCGGCGAGGGGCCGGCGTCGCGAGCCGACTCGTTCGCAGCGCCCGGCCGATGTCCCAGGGCCCCCGGCCCGTCCGTCCGCGCGTCAAGCCTCGACGGGCACGGCGAAGTCCGCTCGATATCGGCGCAAGAGTCGCAAACCGGTCGCTCCGGCGATCATTGGCTGGATGGAAGCGAACCCCGGGTGGAAGTCCGAAGCGGCGTTGCTGACCGCCGTCGTTGACAACCAGATGACCGACGCCAACCCCAAGCGAGCTCTGATGATCGCGCTGGGCAAAGCGCGGGGGACGACCTTCGAGAGTGATGACCTGGGCCACTGGAAGCTCGTGGCCGATGATGCGGGGCCGCCTCCGCGCCGTAAGGCCAAGAAAACATCGGGTGCCAAGTCGAGGACAAGGCGTACCAAGCGGACCGCAAAGAAGGGCGGTCAGCCGGCGCGCAGAGGGCGCAAGCGGCTGGGGCTGCTGCTCGTCGATTGGATGGAGCTCAACCCTGGGTGGCGCCACCTCGACGATCTGCTGGCGGCGGTGGTGGAGAACGAGATGACCGATGCGAACCCGAGTCTCGCGCTGAAAATCACGCTGGGCAAGGGGGTCGGCAAGGGCTTGTTCGAGACCGACGGGGACGACAGCTGGCGGCTCGTGGGGGACACAACCGGCGGCTCGGTCGAGAAGAAGGCGGTCCTGGTCAAGCGAGGTGAGAAGCGCAAGGCGACTCCGGCCAAGCGCTGGAGTCGCGCTGACGACAACGCCGTGGACCGGGCGCGCAAGAACCTGTTGGGGTTGAGCAAGGCGGCCGAGTAATCGGGCGCGGATGAGATCCTGACTGACAGGTCAGTCTAGTTCTAACCTCTTGTTGTTATATCGCTTTGTGTGTCCCCCTCGAAAAAGGGGGCGAAGTTGACTGACACTTGAGTCTACTTCTGGTAGTCCCTCGCCCGACGGGTCATCCCGAACGCAGCGAGGAGCGCTTGAGCACAGCGACGAACCCACCCGATGGCGCCGCCATCTTTCGCCTCGAAGGCGTGATCACGCCGCGCACCTCCATGCACGCGGCGGCCAGCTTGGCCATGGGCGCGGCGCTGCTCCGGGAGCGCGTGACGCGTCTGTCCTCGTTGGCGTTGGCCGGTCCGTTGAGTCTACTCCACGCGACCCGGGGGGGAGGCAAAGCTCGGCAGTGGGCATGGACCGGTGTGAAAGGGATGTCCACCAACCGCGTCACCTTCCTCGCGGAAGAGTATTGGGACTCGGAGATTCGTCCCAGTATACGACCCCAGGCCGTGGAGTTGATCGAGCGCGCTCGCTTGCAGGGCAAACGCCTGGTGCTGGTGAGCGACAATGTCGGGTTGATCGTGGACCACGTGGCAGCGGCCCTGAGCATCGAGCACGTGGTGTGCAATCGGCTCGTCTTCAGCGATTGTCGTGCGACCGGTGAGCTGCAATCACCGATCGTGGGCGGCGAAAGGTCGGGCCAGTGGGCGCGGCAGTTCGCTCATGAACATCATATCGACCTGGGGCGTTCGGTCGCTTACGGCGCCCAAGCCAGCGACGCCCTTCTCCTCAGCGCCATCGGCTCACCGTGCGCCGTGGGGCCTGACTTGGCGCTTCGTCGCATGGCCGTCGACCATGACTGGCCGGTGGTCGAGGTCTGATTCTGAAGAACCACAGAGTGAGGTATTATGCTCAGCGTCAGTGACGCTCCCGTCAGCGTTCTCGACACGTTCGCGGGCCGCCATCTCATCGTTACCGGGTTCACGGGCTTTCTCGGCAAAGTCTGGGTCGGGATGTTGCTCGATCGGATGCCCGAGGTGGATCTCCGCCTGACGCTTTTGATTCGCAGCCAGCCTGGCAAGGGCGCCGCGAGCGGTCGCTCGGCGTTGGACCGGTTCATCGAGATCGTCGAGACATCGCCCGCCTTTCGGCCTATCCGCGAGCGCCATGGCGACGACCTGGCGCGCTTCCTGGATGCCCGGATCGATGTCTTGGACGGTGACGTCGGAAAGCCGATGTGTGGACTGGCTGAAGCCACCGTCAAGCGCCTGGCTGAAACGGCAGATGCGGTGATCAATGTCGCCGGACTGACCGACTTCGACCCCGATCCCATCGCGTCTCTCCAGAGCAACGTGTTTGGCGCCGACAACGCGGCTGATCTGGCAGCGCAGCTGGAGCAGCCCCGGCTCGTTCACGTGTCGACCTGTTTTGTTGCCGGCGCCAAGGGCGGCCGCGTGCCGGAGCGATTCGAGCCCGGAAAGACGCCCAAAGGGGTCCCGTACGATCTGGATGGCGAGATCGCTGCGATTCGATCGCTCCCCACGGGGCACCGCAAGAAACTTCAGAAGATCCGCGTGGAGGCCGTGCGTGGTCGAGCGACGGCCCTCGGCTGGCCCAACATCTACACATACAGCAAAGCCCTGGCCGAGGCGTTGGTTGCTCGCCGGGACGACATTCAGCTGAGCATCTCGCGCCCGGCAATTATCGAGTGCGCGTTGCACTATCCATTCCCTGGTTGGACCGAGGGGATGAACACCGCGGCGCCGCTGGCGTGGCTCAACGGGCACTGGTGGCGGGAGATGCCGGCCGTCGCGGCCAACCACTTCGATATTATCCCCGTCGACCTGGTCGCCAGCGGCATGGTGCACGTGGTGGCGGCGGCGCTGCGAAACCAACACGTGGAGGTCACGCAGCAGGGCTGTTCGGACATCAACCCGTTCTTCATAGAAAACGCGATCGAGCTGACGGGGTTGTGGTCTCGCAAACGCTTTCGCAACAGCAAGCGTATCTCGCGGCGGGTGATGCGGTTGATGGATCCGGTCGCGGTGTCGCCCAGCAACCCCGGCCTGTTCCGGGTAAAGAACCTGCGCAAGGTGATCGGCGGCGCCAAGTCTCTCGTCGATCGCGTCAAGGCCGACGCTCTGTTGCCTCCGAGCTTGGCCTCCAAGGTCGGGGCGGGTCTGGATGCGTACGCGTACGTCGCGTCGAATATGCTCGGCGACACCGACAGGCAGTTGAGCCTCGTAGAGAAACTGTTCGACGTGTTCAAGCCCTTCGTCGGTGACACCGACTGGATCTTTCAGACGTCGAACATGCGGACGCTGGTGAACCAGGCGAGCGCAGAGGACCGCGCGCTGTTCCCCTACGAGCCGGAGTCCATCGATTGGATGGATTATTGGGTCAATGTCGAGGTGCCTGGTCTGGAGCGCTGGTCGTGGCCCATCCTGAGAGGCGATCGGCCGGCGTTGGACCCCAAGTTCGACGTCCCGCTGAAGTTCACCAACCGGCTGGCTGCCGACGGCGGTGACGGGCCAACCCCCAAGAAAACGGAAGCGCCGGAGCGGCGCGCCGACGGGACCACCGGCGGTAACTAGCAAAGAGGCTCACGGTGACTGAAACCATCTTCATCACCGGCGCTACAGGGTTCATTGGTGGCTACGTCGTCAAGGAGCTGTTGGACGCCGATCCCGGGGTGCGCGTCTTGGCGCTTACCCGCGCGAAAGATATCCACGCCTTCACCGAGAAGATGTGGAAGACCTTGCAGATGCACGTGCGGGCGGCGGGCACCCCCGCTGCCGCTGCCGCCGCGTTCTACAAGCTGATGGAGCGGATCGAGCTGATCAGCGGCGACCTGCACGCGCCGCGGCTGGGGATCGGCGACGAGGATTACGATCGGCTGCTGTCCAGTGTGGATTCGATCATCCATATCGCCGCCAGTCTCAATCGGAAGTCGGCGAAAGCGTGCCTCAACTCCAATCTGCGAGGGACCCTGTCGGTGGTGAAGTTGGCTCGTGCCATTGCGGACGCGCGCCAGGCCGCTGGGCAGAAGCTGCGCCGCTTCAGCCACGTCTCGACGGCCGCCGTGGCGGGCAAACGGCAGAGCGAGGTGGTGCTCGAGGACTTCGCGATCGACTGGGACCGCTCCGACTACGACCCCTACGGGCGCACCAAGAAGTTCTGCGAGCACATGATCTCGGAGCTGCTCGGCGATGTGGAGCGGACCTTCTTCCGCCCGAGCATCGTGCTCGGTGACTCGCGTTGGCCGGAGACCACCCAATTCGACATGCTGCGAGCCTTCGCGTTCTTCGTCGAGTCGCCGGTGGTTCCCTTCTCGGACCGTATTCGGGTCGACACCTGTAACGCTGACTGGGTGGGGAAGGCCATCGCTCACATCCACACCACGCCCGATCCGAAGTGGTCGATCTACAACCTGGCTTCCGGTCGAGATTCGCTGACCGCCGGGCAGATAGCGCGCTCGGTGTCCGATGCCCTCGGCACAAAGACCCGTTTTGTCGGTGCCCTGGAGGGGCCATTCACGAGCCTCATGAACACCCTGGGCGGTCTGAAATTCCGCAACATCGTCACGCAAATCGCCGCGCTGATGAAGGTGTTCATGCCCTACATCACCTATGACACCGTGTTTGACAACAGCCGCGCGGTAGCAGAACTGGGCGCCAAGCCGACGCCAGTGACGGAGTACTACCCGGCGCTACATCGGTTCGCGAAGGAAAACAATTTCTCATACCCGTATCAGCCGTTGCCCGCGAAACCGTCCACGGGCGGTGAGGCGGTGCGCGGCGGGAAGGCGGCCTGATATGTCGACGACGAGCACCGTGTTGGGATTTGCCAGACGATTTTCACAAAACGTCTTGGCAGCTGCGCAGCGCGAACTCAATGCCGAGCGCCTCCTCGAGAAGGCCATGGCCACCTTCATCGAGACGGCCAAGGAGCGTGCGGACAAAGGACACCCTGGGGCTACCTGGAAGCCCGGAGAGCCGCTCAAGTTGCTCATGGCTGGATACTCGGGGACGCGCAACACCGGGGCGGACGTTCGCGTCGAGGAGATGATTCGTCAGTTCCGCCACGTCCTCGGCGACGATCACCTCGAGCTGTCGTTGGTCGTCTTCGACGCAAAGAACACCAAGGGCTATTTCCGGACCGCCAAGCACATCGTGATCCCGCAGGTGTTTCCCAAGTGGTTGTACGACACCGTGCACAAGCATCACGGCGTGATCGCGTGCGAAGGCTCGATGTTCAAGAGCAAGTTCGCCAACGCCCTGACCACGATGATGGTGGGCGCGCTGGGGCTGGCTCAGGCCGAAGACAAACTGGCGGTCGGATACGGCGGCGAGGCCGGCCACATGGACGAGTCGGTCGCCGAGCTCGTGCGCGAGTATTGCTCGGATGCGTTCATCATCGCCCGCAACGCGGCCTCCAAGGACGTGTTGGGGGAGCTGGACATCGCCTGTGAGATCGGCACCGACACCGCCTGGACCTTCGACGCGGCGCCCGCGAGCGAGGGTGAAGAGCTCTTGCGTGCTGCCGGATGGGACGGGAAGAAGCCGATCGTCGCGGTGGCGCCGATCAATCCATTTTGGTGGCCGGTCCGCCCAGACCTCCGCAAGTACGCCATGCGGATGGCTCTCGGCGCCCATGAGCACAGTCACTACAAGTCCATCTACTTTCATAACGATGACCCCAAAGTCGCCAAGCGTCAGGACGCCTACCTGAGCGCTCTGGCCAGCGGCGTGACGCGCTACGCCAAGGAGCGCGACGTGTTCGTCATCGTGGTGGGCTCCGAACAGCTCGACCGCGACGCGTGCGAAGATCTGGCCGAGAAGCTGCCCGGTGAGACCCCACTGTTCGTGGCCGACGACGTCGACATGTACGAGATGGTGAGCGTGTTGCGTCGCTGCAGCCTGTTGGTGTCGAGCCGCTATCACGCCATCGTGACGTCGATGCCCGGAGCGGTTGTCCCGGTGGGCGTGACCATGGACGAGCGGATCGTGAACCTGCTCGACGACGTCGGCGCCAGCGAGCTGTGCCTGCGGGTCGATGATCCGGAGCTGGCGGACAAGGTCTTGACCACCCTTCGGGACGCTGAGGCGCGCGCCGACGAGCTCGGCGAGGCCGGAGGCCTGATCGGCTTAGGAGTGGGTGGCGGCCTGGAGGCCGGTGTGGCTACCTGGGGTGCTGCGCTCATCCTGTCCGGCATTGGGTTGGTGGCCGCCGCGGTAATCACCCGGACCACGGCACGTCAGGCGGCCCGAGGAGCAGCCAAGGGGGCGATTTTCACCGCCCGCCACGCGGCACGCGGTGCCGTCGGAGGGTTGCGGCCTGCCCTGCGAGGCCTGCGCAACTGGCTCCAGGGCCTCCTCACCCCACCGGG
>JAAZYN010000144.1 GCA_014239625.1 Myxococcales bacterium
AAGCACCGAGGATCCCAAGCATGAGCCAGAGGTTGGTGAGAAATGGGGGCTAGCATCCGGGAGGCTCATCACTGGCGTCGCTGCAGTCGGCAAAACCGTCGCAGTACCAAGAGCTCGTGATGCAGGTGCCGTCGTTGCACTGGAACTCCAGCGCACCGCACGAACAGTTCAGCTCGTCACTGTTGTCACCACAGTCATCCCACCCGTCGCACTCCCAACTCGAAATGATGCATTGCCCGGTGGCACACTGGAACTCGAATACGCTGCAGGTTCCCCCCACGCAATTCAGTTCATCGGAGCTATCGCTGCAGTCGGAGATGCCGTCACACTCATACAGGCTGGGAATGCATTCGCCATTGGCACACTCCCACTCGAACGACGAACATCCGCATCCGAGCTCATCGCTCCCGTCGGTACAGTCGGTGATGCCATCGCACCACCACGACGAGGCGATACACTGCCCCCCGGTGGTACATGCCACTTCTCCAGCTTGGCAGCCGCCGCCGCAGGGCCCGCAGTCACTCTCACACGTCTGACAGGTCTCCGCGGGCTGGCATTGCAGGTCACCGCAAAAGCCGCTGCCACATCCCGACTCGTCGACGCCATCCGGGCAGTCCGAGGCGCCGTTACAGACGGCATCATCGGCGATACAGCTGCCGTCGCTGCAAGCGAATTCATTGGCTGAGCAGCCGGCGCAGGGGCCGCAGTCCGTGGCGCAGGTGTCACACGACTCGCCCTGCGAGCAGACACCATCGCCGCAGGACGTGCACGGTCCGCAATCCGCGGGGCACTCGTCACATGTCTCCGAGGCTTCGCACACATCATCGCCGCAGGGCGGCGTGCACGCACCACACTCAACGGGGCAGCTGGTGCAGGTCTCGTCCACTCCGCAGACCCCGTCGCCGCAGGTCGCCGCGCAGGCCCCGCACTCGGTGGGACAGCTCTGGCAGGTCTCGTAGGGGTCGCACACCCCGTTACCGCAGGTCGCAGGACATACCCCACAGTCTTGCGAGCAATACACGCAGTCCTCGGTATGGTCACACAGGCCGTCGCCGCATGGCTCGGGGCACGCCCCGCAGTCCTGGACGCACGACGAGCACGTCTCGGTCGCGTCACACACCCCGTCGCCACAATCGCGTGCATCGCATGGACCGCAGTCGGCGCTGCAGCTGGTGCAGGTCTCGGTGATGGAGCAGACGCCGTCACCGCAGCTCCCAGAGCATTGCCCGCAGTCCTGCGGACAGACGCCGCAGTGCTCGTCGGGATCGCAGTAGTCGTCGCCACAGACGATCGCCGACGCCGTGTCGGTGAGGCCGGTGACGTCGGGCCCGGGCTCGGACCCGTCGGACGCCGTCGCGCCGTCAGAGCTGCCCCCCTCTACAAAGCCCCAACCGCCTTCGTCCGCGGTGAAGACCCCAACGGCGCTGCTGGTACCGGGCGCGGAGCACGCGGTGACAGCAAAAAGAGCGGCGAGCGAGAGCGCTGAATACTTCAATCATCATACCCGGTCAGATCACAGCGGACGCCGAGTCTACAGGATCACCGGAAGCACAGCTCAAGGAAAAGGTTGCATCCCCCCGCGATAGAACCACCCGTGATCGGGTCGCATCTATGCGCGATGACCCTTGCGAAGGTCAGCTAGCCCGCATGTCAGAGACGGGGTGACCTGCCTCCGACCCCTGACGTCGTCGCCCCCATGAGCTCCATGCAGCCTCCGGGCTCATCGCGGGCGCTCATAAGCCATCGAACCCTGGTTTCTTTAAGGTGTCGCACGTTCGGCGACCGGGCCGAGCGGGCCGCGCGGCAGCACGTAGTCGCCCACTCGGACCATCTGTGGATCCCGCAGTATCCAGTCCATCAGCCGAGCCTTCATGGCCGCGTAGCGCTCAGGCTCGCGCGCTGTCAAGTTGATGCTCTCGGCCGGGTCGCTGCGGGTGTCGTACATCTCCCAACGCACCCCGTCGCGCGTCGGGATATAGAGCAGCTTGTGATCACCTTCGAGGAGCATTCGGTGCTTCGCCATGATCGCCGTCTCCTCAAAGGCCGGATCGAGGTATATCTTCCAGGTGTCAGGCTGGAAGCGAAACGCGTCGAAGCCTCGCGCGAAGGTGATCCGCTTGCCTTCCAGTCGCTCGGTCTCGGGCGGGTAGAACCACAGGCCTGTCTCCGCGAACGCCGGCAGAGACGCAAGGGGCGTCTCCGGCGCCACCAGGTACGAGGTGAGGTCGACCCCATCGATGGGGTGATCTGGCCGAATCCCCAGGGCCGCGAGGATGGTCGGCGCGACATCTACGAGCCGCACCGATTCGTTGGCGATGAGCCGCCGCGGCGACGTTTGGCGGGACCCCACAGCGGGCTTGAAGATCAGCGGAACGTGAACGGCCGCGAGCCCGTACAGGTGGTCGCCGTGACCCACCCCCAGACCATGCTCATACAGGTTCTCCCCATGGTCCGCGGTGATGACCACGATGGTGTTGTCGAGCACCCCAGCGGCCTCGAGCTGCTCGAGTAATCGCCCGATCGCATGATCGGACGCTGCCAACGCGCCCAGAAAGAGGTGACGAAGGTGCTTCTCCTCTGCGCCCCGGGCGGCCCCCTTCAAGGGCTTACCGTAAGCCTCTTTGTGGAAGCGCGAGCGACCGGCATACCCGGGGTCGGTAAACCTGCGATAAAACGGCGCCGGGGCCGCAAACGGGAAGTGACCTGCGGAATAGAACACGGTGGCGAAGAACGGTCTGTCGCGCTCCTCATCACTGACCGCGTCACCACCGATCCAGGCGAGCGCCTTGTCCGTCAGCCACTCCGGATCCCCCAGGCGCTCGTTGGCCGCAAGCTCGGGCGTCCCGGCACCCCGAAAGAGGTCGACGAGATAGGGCATCAAGTGCACGTGCAGCTTGAGGCCGCCCAACCGGACGTTGGATTTCAGGGTGAACTCCGGGGCGTCCAGGTGCTGGAAGCCGAAATCGCCGCGCGTGAACACATCCCCAGCGTGATCACTGATCACGGCCGTGCGGTACCCCCGGTCGGAGAGCAGCTTGGCGAGGCTGTGCTCGATCACGTCACCCGCGCCCGGCTGGGGGAACATGTGGCGCACGCCGTGGGTGTGTGGAAACTGGCCGGTCAGGATGCTCGCCCATGCCGGAAATGTGCGCGGCATCACGGTGAATGCGCGGGTAAAGCGGGTGCCGTTGAGCGCAAAGCGATCGATGTGCGGCGTGACGGCGCCGTCACCGACGACGTCACCGCGGAGACTGTCGACCGCGATCAACAACACGTTGGGCTTGGCCGAGCGCGAAGGGGCCACGAACTCATCGCCGGCGCTCCACCATCCGAACGCGGTGCCCGTGGCCACCCCGGCAGCGATCAAACCCCAGCGCCGCGGCGCCGCGATGGCCGATCCCCAGCCCCTCCGCCGGACCATCAGCGTCAACGCCAAGCCAGCAAAGGACACCCAGAACATCACCGACAGAGCGCTCAAAAACCAGGGATGGAAGATGTCTACGCCCAGGGTGAAGGCCGCATCCAGAAAAGAGGAGTTGGGGGCCTGGGGCGCGTAGAGCTGTGGATAGTTATACGCCGACCGCATCAGAAACCAGGTGTGGATACTCAGCCCCAGGGCCACAGTGACCGCTCCCTGAGACCACCACCGCATCGGCTTGCGGCGCACGCGCGCGACCAACTCGAGCCACGCGAACGCGACGAGCCCCACCACCGACCCGATGACCAGATAGGTGCCCAGGAGGCTGAGCTGTTGGGCAGTCACATCGTCGTCAAAGAGCGCCAACACCTTGGACGCGGTGTCAGCGGCCTCGACCCCCATGTATTCGATGGACCGATGGAGCCACAGGCTGAGCGCAAAAAAGGATGCATACAACAGCCCTCCCGGCGCCGCGCCCAGCAGCGCCGCTCGCAGCCCGAGGCGAGCCAGCATCATCGAGCTCGGCGGCGGCCCCCGATGAGCGTGATCGCCGCCTGTTGTCTCTCGATCGCTCATGTCACCCGCCGTACCAGGAGGCGCAGAAAGCTCATCAAAGCGCACCCACCAGAAAAGCCCTACCCCCCTGTAAGAACAAGATAATCCATGGGGGTAAGGAACTCGTTGGCGGGTCGCGGCTCGTGCGGCGCGGGGGCTCGTTCGACGTCCAACTGGATGTATGCGGGCAGGATGTGCGCGTCCGCCAATGCGTCCCACACCGTCGCCAGGCGGTCGGCCCGAATAAAGCCACGCTCCAGCATATCGAGAGCCGACCGCAAAAAGCCCTCCGGCCGGTGGCCGTAGCGATTGAGGAGATCCAATGCGACCTCGATGAGCGCGCCGCCGTCGAGGATGTCGTGGCAATACAGGTGCAGTGCCATCTGGAAGCTGTCGTAGGTGGGCACCAGATGCTTGCCCCACGCCGCAAATCGGCTGGGGGCGCTACGCTTCTCCAGGTTGATGTAGATGCACTCCACCAACTCGGCGGTGTTCATCCCGGCCGCCAGGGTGATGATATAGCCCGCGTCCTCCTCGTCGACCTCGTTGTTGAGCAGCGTCGCGCGCAGGTTGTCGCCGCGCAGCCGCCCGGCGACGATATCGCCGTATAATGAATACAACAGGGCGTCGGACTCTGAGTCGTCGCCAAACAGGCACTCCCGCGCGGTCCACGGCAGCTCACGGCGATTCAATAACAGCGCCGAGAGCTTGTAGCCCATCTGGTTTCGAATCCGCGACAGCCGCCGACTACGCAGGATGGCCAGCTGGTCTTTGAACGTGATGCCGTCGTACTCGACGCCGTCCATCAGCATCTTGCGCTCGATGACTCCACGCAGCTGCGAGGGGCTCCCGCTGATGAAGTACAACGGGTTGCTGACCGTGGCGCGCTCGGTGTGGCCGCGCCGCAGCGCACGGAGCAAGACATCAGTGCCTGCGATGTTGCGCTTGTCCACCGCGAACTCGAAAGGAATCGTCAGCAACCCCTTGAACGAGTCGAACTCGCTCACGAGGTAGGTTTTGTCAATGTCCCAGACGAAGATGTGACCATCGAAGCCGGGCGGGTAGGTCCGGTCGTTGCTCCGATCCAGAGGGTAGCTGTAGCGCACCCCCTTGGCCTCGGCGGGCTCGCGCGCGCCGCCACCGCCGAGGAGTTTGTCTAGAATTCCCATGGCGAGGTCGTACCAGCTACTCCTGGGTGTCCCGGGCGTTCAGATAGCGTTTGTTGGCCTCCATGGCCTTCAGCCGCGCAGCATACTCCAGCACCGACGTGGTCCGCGCGACCTTCGCGCCGATGGGTGTATAGGCCCCCTCGTAGACGCTGGTACGGGTCATCAGCGCTGCGAGCACGTCCTGGAGCTCGGCGTCTTCGAAGAGCAGTGAATACATTCCGGCGGCGATCGGCATGTCGACACCCAGCCGAGCGCAGTGTTGGGTGACCGCCCGGGTCGTATTTACACCCTCGGCGACCATCAACATGTCATCGATGATGTCGTCGAGCTTCTCGCCCCCCGCCAGCCGACGCCCCACGGTGTGGTTGCGGCTGAGCGGAGACGACGCGGTGCAGAACAGGTCGCCGACCCCTGCCAGCCCCTGAAACGTCAGCTGCTCCGCCCCCAGCGCCATGCCGAAGCGGCTGATCTCGGCCAGCCCGCGCGTCATCAACAGGGCCTGCGTGTTGGCGCCAAAGCCCATGCCGGCCGAGATGCCGGCTGCGATGGCGATGATGTTCTTGAGCGCGCCGGCTATCTCGACGCCGACGATGTCGTAATTGCCATACAGACGGAACGCCGGGCCCGCCAGCATACGCTCGGCGGTCTCGACGACCTCCTCGAACCGGCTGGCGACCACCGTCGCAGAGGGCTGGCCAGCCATCACCTCGGCCGCCAGGTTCGGCCCGCTCAATGCCCCCACTTTCCGGGCGCAGGTCTCCTCGAGCAGCACATCGGACATCCGGGTCAAGGTGTCCGCCTCCAGCCCTTTGGTGGCGCTCAGCAAGATCTGGTCACCGGTGACGTGCTCACCGATTCGACATGCGACCTCCCGCAGCGCTTTGGACGGCACGGCGACGATGATCACTTTGGCGTGGGAGGCCGCCGCGTTGAGGTCAGTCGTGGCGCGGACTCGGGGGTCCACGGGGTAACCTTCGAGATACCGCGAGTTGGAATGCTTGGTGTTGACCTCTTCGGCGATCTCTTCGTCCCGCATCCAGAGCAGCGTGTCGTAGCCATGGGTGCCCAACAAGTGAGCGAGCGCGGTCCCCCACGACCCGCCCCCAAGGACCGCAGCCGTCCCCCGTGTCGCAAGCTTGGAGATGCCAGCTCTGGCCGCCGACACCCCCTTGGCCGCCTCCTCTCCCGTGGATGTGGTCGCCATGCGTCGCCCTCACTCCTGCGTCGGACCGTCGCCGGACACGAGCCCGTAGTTGCGGAGGCGGTTAGCGTAATACAGCAACAAGTTCATGTCTTCGGAGAACACGCGGTCACCGCGCCGCGACAGCACCGGTTGCGAGTGATAACTGCCGAAGTGGCGCAGGGCGTCACCGATGATCGTCATTGGGTCGCCAGTACCGACCGTCGCATCCATCCGCATCTCGCCGCGCTTGACCCGCGCGTCGATCTCGACGGCGACCCTGCGCACTCGGTCGGCCAATCGACCCATCTCCAAGCCCGCCCCATCACCAGAGGTCCGCAACAGCCGATACAACTCCAGGTCCGGATGCTTCTCTCGGAACAGGCGGAAGGCGGCGAACGCCACCAGGTTGGTCGACAAGACGACGTTGTCGCGCATGAACGCCTTCGCGATGGCTTCACCGCACTGGCCGACGTACACGCGGTCGCGCTGTGGCTCTTGAAGGGCCTCCCCGGCGTGTTGGACATACCGGGTGGTGTCGATGATCCTGCCGCGGGGATCCAGTGAGCGCCCCTCAGCGTCTACGCGGTTGCCGAAGACATCGAGAGGGTCGCCGACGGTGACCGTGATCTTGGAGTCCAGGTTGAGCAGATCGCGCATGAAGCGAAGAACCTGGCGCGGACGGGAGAACTCATCGTCGGTGATGATGTAGCGCGCTTTACCGATGCTCTTGAGGTGGTCGTCGATGAGCGTAGATGCCTCGAGGACGAGGTGGTAGTTCAGGTTGCACGGCACCACATAGACGTTCGGGCGCGGCTTTCCCGCGCGGACGTTGTTGATGTATGCGCGCAGGCCCGACGACAGCAGCCCCAGCTTGAGGTGACGCTCGACCCGACCGGAGCGGACCCGGGTGCCCGCTGGGAAAAACAGGTTGGGGACCCCGTTCTCGATAGATACAGCCGCGTACTCCTTCAGGATATCTTTGTAGAGCGGAGCGGTCTTGCGCCGATCCACCCTGTATGCGCCCAGGTTGCGCATGAAAAACGACAGCATCGGGTTGCTGAACAGGTTCAGGCCGGCGCCGTACGTGAACGGCGGCAGCCCCATGGAGTAAAGCGCCCACCCGACCACCGGGCTGTCGAGATTGGACACGTGGGTGGGCGTGAAGATGACCGTGCCCTGATCCACGATGCGCCGGAGGGCGTCCACGCGACCCTGAATCTTGATCCCGTCACCGATGTCGGGGATCCCGCTCTGCAGCATTCGAAGCGGGCTCATCGCGTTGAGCAGTCCAGACAGGGCGCGCGGTGCGACCTTGGTGACCGCGCCATAGACGGAGGTGTTGAAGTTGC
>JAAZYN010000145.1 GCA_014239625.1 Myxococcales bacterium
GACGTTCGTCGAGGTGAACCCGCCGTCGTCCGCTCGAGCGTCTGCCGGCGCGTCGACCAGAACGTCGTCTTGGCCGCCAGCGATGTCTTCGGTGCCCAGTAGCTCGCCCAGATAGGCGTCGCTGATCTGACCGTCCGGGAAGCAGAGCCAACCGTCAGGACAGGAGCCCGATAGCGTTGTCTCTCCAGGGCACGCCGACGCCATCGCCATCGCCATCGCCATCGCCAATACATGAGACTACAACGGCCACGAGCGCATCTCCCCTCCATGCTGCGAACGACGAACGTGCGTCTGATCTGCACCACGCGAACATAACCTGGATGGAGTGAAGAATGGGGAGAGTTTGGTTACACGCTTCTTCATCGGCCACCCACCACCCTCAAAACGGCGCCGAAGCCGTCGTTTTGTTGAGTCGGGTTCTCTCACACCGCGCATTTCGGGCGCTCCGACCCAGCGCCATGCCTGGTGAGAGCAGGCCATCGAACCCTGGGGTCGGTGCCCTGGGTGGACTCTCGACACCCGACCCCTTCACCCTCGCGTCATCGAGAACGCCGACCGCGGCACGATGGCGCCGACAGCGAGGCGACGTCTCGTCGGTCGCTCGGCCTGGCGCTCGAGGTCAGCCGCCGTCCGATAGCGCAGGGAGCGTGAAACGGATGGTCGCGCCAGCGTGCTCGCCGCTCTCTATGAGCGCGATGTCCCCGCCATGTCGCTCGACGATCATGCGCGCTACGACCAAGCCCACGCGGCTCGAGAGGGGGCTGCTTTGGGACAT
This sequence comes from Myxococcales bacterium, assembly GCA_014239625.1. Lineage (GTDB taxonomy): Bacteria > Myxococcota_A > UBA9042 > PHBI01 > JAAZYN01 > JAAZYN01. The sequence continues at coordinate 776 of JAAZYN010000145.1, forward strand.
CGGCTCCGCGAATATGGTCGACAATGAGCGATCGAACCCCGCGCCGCTGGCCGCCACGGTCACCTCCACCCGGCGGATCGCCGAAACGTGTTCTTGAACCGGCGCTAGCATGCGGGCCGGCGGCGCCACTGGGCCCAGCACTGGCCCGCTGCTGCGGTCATCCGCGACGGCATGAGCGCGCAGCGTGACCGCCGACTCAGGGTCGCTGCAGCGGACCGCGTAGGTGAGCAGGTTCATGAAGACCTGGATGACCTGATCCCGATTCCCGAGCAGGTACGGCAGCGTCTTGGGGACACTGGTCTTGATCTCCACACCCGCGTCGGCCAACAGCGGGCCGAGGTTGTCCACCACCGACTCGATGACTTCCACCAACAGAATGCTGACGATGGACGGGCGTGTCGCTTGTTTGTGGGCGGTGGAGTAATCGTGGAGGTTGTCCACCATCCGGCCGAGCCGCTGGAGCTCCGCGAGCGCTCGGGCCAGGTGTTCCTGGCCCGTCGTCACCACGGCGCGCGCTACGCGCAGATGTGCGAGCACCGACGCGAGGGGCTGTCGAAGCTCGTGGACGAACATACTGACAGCTTCCGATTGGGACCGCTGTGCGTCCACCGCCTCCGCCCGATCGACCCCCGCGGCCACCATCGTCGCGGCCAACTCCAGCAGCGGCAGGGCGTCCTCGAGGGTGCGATGGACCACCTGACGGGTGTCGACATACAACACCCCGATGGAACGAGTGCCCACCAGCAGCGGCAGCGCGACCACCGTGCATAGCCGCAGGGCGAGGACGCTCCTGGCGGCCGAGAATCGGGGATCCGACATGGCGTCCTGCACGTACAACGGCTTGCCGGCCCGCATGCACTCCTCGGTGATGGTGCGGCTGAAGACGACCTCTCGTGCATCGGGTGCTGTGCGGACGTCGGTGCCTCCGCGAGTGCTCTTGGCGATCGGGTTGCCGCGATCGTCATACACGATGACAAAGGAGCGCTCGGCCGCCGGGACCAGGCTCATGACGCCCGCGACCACGCGGTCCAGGTAGTCTTGGAGATCGCGGGCCTGACCGAGACTGCGCGAGAAACGCATCAGGTCGCCGGCGGTCTCCGTCGTCGCCGTCGGTGATGACGTCGCCACCCGTTGGCCAGGGTGCTTGCGGCGGAGGGAAGATAGCCGCGACTTGGTCACCAGCAGGTCCCAGCCTGCATCCATCTGCTCAAGCTCGCCGATGCACTCCTCGAGCAACGTCTCTGCCCGCGCGGCCTCTCCCGTAGCCTTCAGCAGCAGGGCGTGCTCGCGCGTGAGGCGCACCCGCTCTACGGCGCTCACCTTGTCCGCGATGGCGCCGGCCCGGGCGATGGCCTCCAGCCCCTCGGGCCACTGACGGTTGGCGCGATGGTGCGCCACCTGGAGTCGCAGCAATGGCGCTTGCTCTGCCGCCGCTCCGTCGTCCTGTGCGGTCGCGAGGAGCTCCGTATGCAGCGCCATGTCGATGCGCGCCGGATCCTGATCGCACTGGATCTCGAGGCGTCGTCGCGCCGCCTTGAGTTGTTCTTCATGGGCACCCAAGACCTGGGACACGCGCTCGGTCTCGTCGAGCTGGGCCAGCGCGGCGTCGTAAAGGCCCTGCCGGATGCTGAGCTCCGCCAGATTGCCCATGAGCGTGGCTTCGAGCTGGCGGTGTTTGGACCCACGGGCAAGCCGCAGCCCCTCATTGAGCAACAGCTCGGAGCGCTGAAACTGGCCGCGGTCGCGATACAGCGAGCCCAGGTTGTTATGTAAGCTGATGAGCGCGTGCGGCTGGCCGGTGACCTGGAGCACTCCCCGGAGCTCCTCGAATAGCGCGGTGGCGGCCCGCAGATCGCCCTTGAAGACGTGGAGCTCGGCGAGGTTGCTCTGGCACTCGCCGAGCAGCGTCAGGCGGCGCTCTGCGGTGAACACCTCCATAGCCGCTCGGTAACACGCCGCTGACTCGTCGGCGCGCCCTACCGAGCGCAGCGCGCCACCAAGCTGCATCTGGGCTTCGGCCGCGTGTCGAGGCTCTTGCACCGCCTCGAACGCGCTGATGGCGCGGGTGGCGATGGCGATGGCCTCCTCAGGCTCACCCGACATAAACACGATGCGGGCTTTTAGAGCCGTCGTCCGGGCACGAGCGCGGGGGTCACGGGTCTCGTCGCAGATGTCGTAAGCCAGCTGAACGCTCTGTTGAGCCGACTCCAAGTGTCCCTGGCGCATCAAGACGGCCCCGATCTCGTAGGCCGCCTTGAACCGCTCGAAGCCATCAGCGCGCAGATCTTCGAGGACCTGCTCCAGGAGATCCAGTCCCTGCTCCAAGTCCGACTGGGCGATGGCGATCTGTCCCAATCGACGGAGGATGGGGCTCCGATAGCGGGCCAGGTCCAGGGCGGCTTCGAAGGCCAGCCGCGCGCGGTCCAGGTGCCCCACCGCGAGCTCAAGATCTCCCAGGGCGACCTGGACGGCTGCTCGACGCGCCGTTACAGCCGCTGACTGCTCGCCCACCGCGAGCTCGGCCTCGGCGGCGAAGAGCAGCGCGCAAGTCTCCGAGTAGCCGTTGCTGCTGAACACCTCCGAGACCGCAGTGAGGATGGCGTCCGCGCCGGCTGGGTCACCGAGGCAAAGCCGCTGCAGCCCGAGCGTCGCGGACAAGGTCGAATGCGACAAGCCGCCCTGCTCCAGTGCCTCCTCCAGCGCATTCGCCAGGCGTCTCCGCGTGCCGTCGACTCCGTGCGGCAGGGTGCCCTCTGCCCGCGCCAGTGCTGCCGCGCGGAGGGCCGGGAAGGTGAAGCGAAGAGGCCAACGACCTTCCCCCATCGACAGCACCCGGTGCTGGCGCAGCTCGGCTAATGCCGAGCCCAGGATGTCAGGGTCCAGGAGGGCCGCCTGCGTGATGATCTCCGGATCAAAGCGCTCACCGAACAGCGCAGCGGCGGCGGCCAGGCGCAATGAGACATCGCTGAGGCCGGCGAGGCGCTGAATCGTCAAGGCGCGAAGCTGATCCGTGATGTCCCCCGCGGCGCGGTCGTCGGCCGCCGACAATCGCCACCGATCACCGTCGCGGGTCAGGCGTCCCGACGCAACGAGCGTGTGGAGCCATTCCTTGGCCACCTCGGGCTGGCCGCCTGAGGCTCCCTTGAGCCAGTCCGCGAAGCTCGTCTCGACGCCGAGGTCATGAACCTCGCCGATGGCCGACAGCACGAAGGTCTCGAGCTCTCCGGTGGTCAACGGCTCGAGGCGTGCACGCTGAACGTCGAGCCCCGAGGCTGTCAGCCCTGGCGGGAGGCCGGCGGCGACCGTGCTGATGCCTGACGTGTCAGCGGCGCGGGCGACCATCATCGCGATGTCGCACGCGGTCCCACCGCCGTCGTCCACATCGTCCAGCAGCAGACCGTTGACTCCGGTGTCCGCGAGGGCGCGAACCACATCGATGATCAGCGCCGCTCGTCGCCGCCAATCCGGTGCATCTGAAATCCCATCCAGGACACGACGGCCGACCGGAGGAGCGCGGGAAAGTGACGCCATCGCGACGCGGAGCTCCGGCAGGTCGGCGTCGGCGTGTCGGAGCCTTCGTTGGGCGGCGCTCACGAGGTCGGCCCCTGGGCCAACGAGCTCTCGCCCAGTCCACCGCAGCGCCCAACCTCCAGCGAGCACGCAGCGCACCGCAAGCTCCCCCAGGAGTCGGGTCCTCCCGCTCCCCATAGGTCCGTCGAAGCACAGGAGCACGCTCACGTCCCCCCGTGGCTCCCGTAAGGCACGGTCGAACATGGCCAGGTGCTCGTCGCGCCCGACGAGCAGCGGTGAGCCCAGGCTGCCGCTGTTGGGGGCGTCGAGGCTCGGGGAGGGGCCTCCGCTTGAACGTGCGATGAACTCGATGGCCTCACGGACGCTGTGGGGCCGGCTGCCAGGAGCTTTGGCCAACAGCCGCGACACCAGGTCACACAGCCGGGGCTCGAGCCACGGGGCACTCTCTTCGAGGGGCGCTGGCGTCTCCGACAGGTGACCACGAATGATCGCGACGGATCGACCGCTGAATGGTGGCACCCCCGCCGCCAGCTCGTACAGGATCACGCCCAGGGCATAGAGGTCGCTCCTGGCTGTGCAGGCACCAGCTCCGAAGAGCTCCGGCGCCCTGTAGGCGAGCGCGTCGCCGGGGATGTTTTTACCCCCTCGCCGATGCGCCAGCCCAAAGTCCAACAGCACGGGAAAGATCGTCTCGGCGTCGGCCGCGCAGACGACGTTGTTGGGGGTGAGCCGACCGTGGACGACTCCGTGCCCGTGGAGATAGCCCAAGGACTCGAGCAAGCCGCGCGCCGCCGCGACCAGCGCCCCTGAGCGGTACTTGGGGTCTTCGCGCGCGAGTCGCGAAGCCAGGGCGGTGCCGTCGACCAGAGCCCTGACAAGATACGTCCCGACACCGGGGAGTCGACCGACGTCGTGCACCTTGGCACACCCCGGGTGGTCCAGGCGACAGAGCGCTCGATGCTCGTGGAGGGTCTGCGCTGCAAACGTGTCCGCGCCCAGCACCTTCAGCGCCACCGTCAGGTCGTCGCGAGCCCTGTCCGTCGCACCATAGACGCTCCCCGAGGCGCTGCGACCGAGGCGAGCCCCAATCCGGTAGCGCTCGCCCACGAGAGTGCCCGGAGCCAATGTGGCCTGATCCATTACCTCTATAGTATGGGCCAACCGTGGCGCCAGCGCCATGGGCGACGGCGAGAACAGGCCGTGGCTTTTAAGCCACACAGGCGGGGCATGGCATGGTCGTTTATGGGGCGACATTGCCCCACTCGGTCGCCGTCTGCTTCTCTATCTACTTGATATTAAAAGTGGCCATGTCTTGGCATGTGGCTTGCATCGCTCTCAAGCGAGAAGACATTGTCGACAAGACCTTGTCTTGCCGACCCTGGCCTCGAGCCAGGACTCAGGTGGGGAGGCCCACTCCCCCTGGAGCCTCCCCACCTCACTTATCTAGTGCGCAGCGAGCAAACTGGGGGCTTGCTGCGCACTCTTTTTTTGCCTTCTGTCGGTCACGACCTGGCCGGTGGGGTGTGCTAGGCTTCTCGGGTGATACACGCCGACGAAAGCTTCATGCCGCTGCTCAGCTCCCCGCTCCATGCGCGGTGGACCCGTGGGCGGGAGGTGATGGACCAGGAGACGCTGGCGACCATCGAGGTGTTCGATGCGGCGGGAGCGAATCGCCTCTTTGTCGAGGCGGAGCGCCGCGCGCGGTCGCTCGGGACCCATCGTCGATCGCCGGACTGTGCGATCCTGGAGTTGCCGCCGCTGAGCTCCGCGGAGGCCGTGGGGTGGGTGCGCAAGACGCTGGGAAAGGCCAAACGGCCTGAGGCTGACGAGCGCGTTCTGGTCAGTTGGGACGAGAAAAACGCGGTCCGCACCATGTGGGGCACGTTTGCCTCACATTGGCCGTCGTTTTGCCGCCCCGGTGCCGATGACGTTGTCGTGATTCCCGAGTCGAGAGCGTGGGTCCTCTTTCATCATCACGACGAACGCTTTTATTTGGGGTGAGGCATCATGGCCACGAACTCGAGCGATTCGAGCCAGGTACGCGCGACGAGCCCTGACGCGAGCTGTCTCGTCGTACAGGACCCGCCTAGCGGACTGCTGGCGGTCATCGTCATCGACGACATGACCCTTGGGCCGGCGGCGGGTGGTATCCGCACGCAGCACCATGCGGATCTCGTGAGCGCTGTGAAGCAGGCCGCGGAGCTGGCCCGCGCGATGACACTCAAATGCGCGATCGCGGGCCTGGACGCCGGTGGGGGCAAAGGGGTCGTGTTGGCTCACCCTGGGCTGGACCGCCGCGCGGCGTTCGCCAAGCTCGGTGAGCATGTTCAGCAGCTTGGAGGGTGCTTCCGCACCGCCGGTGACCTTGGTACGTCGATGGATGACCTTCGGGCGATGGCGACCACCTGCGAGTACGTGCACACGGAGGAAGGGGACCTGGCCCGCAGCGTCGCCCGGGGCCTGCTGAAGTGTCTCGAGGCGATGTGCCGGGTGAGAGAGCGGGAGGTGGCGGGCTTGCGGGTCGCCGTGCAGGGTTGCGGCGCCATCGGCGCAGCGGTGGCCAGGGCCGTCGCGCAGCGTGGGATGGTGCCCGTGCTTGCCGACGTGAACCACTCGCGGGCGCAGGCCCTCGCCACCGAGCTGGGCGCTGAGATGTGGCCAGCGGCGGGTATCCTCGGGGCTCCCGTGGACATCGTCGCGCCTTGCGCCGTGGGAGGGGTCATCACCAAGGTGTCGGCCGCGGGTGTGCGCGCGTGGGGCGTGTGCGGTGCAGCCAACAACATCATCGTCGACGAAGAAGCAGAGCGAGCGCTGATGGCTCGCCGGGTGTGGTGTGTCCCAGACGTGATCGCCTCCGCCGGGGCCGTCGTAGATGGTATCGGGCGCACGGTCATGGGACTGGACGACCGCACGGCGTTGGTCGATCGCCTGGGCGAGATCGCCGAGGCTGTGCTGCGGGAGGCGCTCGAGACAGGCGAGCCCGCCAGTCGGGTGGCGGCGCGAATCGCCGATGCGCGGATCGCCGCGCGGCGCGAGGCAATCAACGGCTGAGCCGAAGAGGTGGGCTCGGCGGTTCACGGCCGTCATCCGTTACGGTTATTCTTTCGCCCTACACGTCGTGTCGCTGGGAGCGCCACCCTCCTCAGCGCGACGCCTCCTTGGTCGCGCTCGACGTGCCATGAACCAGGCGGGCCAGCCCGCATTCTTCACCTCCCTCCGGCTGCACCCGGTGGACCCGCCGCGCAACCGGGGCGTGCTCCCTTCGGCTGGCTCGACGGTTGCCGGCCAGGGGCGTCGAGGGCACCTGCGCTCGCGCGTCACCGGTGAGCCGTATCTGCCGGTGAGCGATTGGCGGCGCTCACGGG
>JAAZYN010000146.1:0-235 GCA_014239625.1 Myxococcales bacterium
TCGTCCCTGGCCACGAGCTGCTCATCGTCGGTCACCACACCAACGAGGTGTTGTTCTTCGACCTCGCCGGGACAGCGTGGAACGCTCAGACCACGGTCGACATCGCGCCGACACCGCGGGTCCTCGAGATCAACACCACCGACGCTGACGCCCATGAGTGGAGTGCCTACGGCATCTTCTACGTGCCGCAGTCGGACACGCTGTACGTGTCGGCCGGGCATACTCCCGGCAACGC
>JAAZYN010000146.1:245-2804 GCA_014239625.1 Myxococcales bacterium
GCCCGGGTCACCGCAGAACGCCGTTCGAGTTTACGCCAACGCCAGCGACTCCTCGGTCAGCGGCCGCGTCGCGCCGGTGCGCGAGATCTATTGGGACAGCGGTGACACGTACTTCCCGCCGCAGCCGCTGTGGGTCACGCGCTGGGAGGACTGACTGGGCCGCTCGCGACACCCGCGAGCCGCCAGGTCACCAGCCACAGGCGCGGGCCGGTGCGCTACGATCCGTCAGTCGACGAAGGCGTCGGAGACGATGGCGAAGGGCTGATAACGCCGGGGCACGGCGATGCGCGTGGGGGCTGCGGTGGGCTCCGCGGGCTCACTCCGGAGCTGGCGCAGCAGCTGCGGGTCGACCTGGGCGATGATGGATGAGCGCACTCGCCGCGGCGCGCGCGGGGTCGGTCGGGGCGTAGCCTCAGGCGGCATGGATCATGGCTCCAGTGTCCTGCCCAGCGGCGACGCGCGCCCGGATCTCTCGCGCCAATCCGCGAAGCTCCCTCGCGGCCGCGCTCCGAGGCGCGTTGACGGTCACCCCGCGGCCGGCGGCGAGGGCCTCGGAGAAGGCCACCCGTTGGCCGATCCGCTGGCGCGCCAGGGGCAGCGGGAGCGTCCCCAGCGCGTCTGCGACCGCTCGGCTCTCTCCCGTTCGGCTCAGCCGGTTGAGGACGATGAGGCCTTCGAGCTGTGGTCGCAGCGACTGCACCTCGACCACCAGGTCGATGGACTCGGCGAGCGCCCAGACGTCGGGCGTCGACGGGCCGCACGGCAAGACCACCAGGTCCGCGCACAGCAGCGCGCCCAGCTGGCGTTTGGAGCGCATTCGTCCAGGGCAGTCGACGACCGTCAGATCGTAGGCCCGAGCGAGCTCCGGCACGGTCGCCCGGAGGCTCTCACCGACGGCGACCGTGGTGGGGTGCGCGGTGCCGTTTTCATCGGCGACTTCGCTCCAGGTGAGGCTCGTGCCTTGGGGGTCCGCATCCACGATGAGGACGCGGTGCCCCGCGTGGCTCCACTCCGCGGCCAAGTGAATCGCCAGCGTGCTCTTGCCGCTGCCACCCTTCTGTCCTGCGATAGCGATGATCATGATCCGCAGCTTACGAGGTGCTCGCCGTCGCGCAAGAAACACGCCCCCTCGGGGGCCTTCTCCTGCCGGTCCTCTGCCCGCCGGATCCGGTCCCGGGCATACGCCGCAGACCCCTTGCTCCCTCGCGGCCTGCCGCCAGGGAGGGCCCACGACCCGCCCCACGACCCGCCGACCGGGGCGCTCGGCGGGCGCCCACGTGACCGCCAAGGGAGTCCCGTCCTCGCGCGATCGCGTTCGGTGGTTTTGATGTATGCTCCGGCTCCCACCGTTTTGTTCATCGGAGAAAGACCCGTGAAATTGAATAGTATTCTATCGTTCTTGGCCGTTGGAGCATTGTCGCTCGCGCTCACGACTACCGCCCTCGCCAAGACCAAGTCAGACCCAGTCATCGCCGACACCATCAGCGAAGCCCTCCAGCTGATCTTGGACGGCAAGTTCGATGACTACATCAAGAAGTTCTGTCATCCGAAGGCCTGCCCGAACGCCCAGTCCAAGAAGATCCTCAAGAAGTACAACCTGCCCGCGACCAAGAAACGAGCGGGGTCGTGCCTCAACGACAAGCGCCGCGCCACGGTCAAAAGCAGTCAGCCCCAGACCGACGAACAGCTCAAGGTGTTCATCGACTGCGGCTCCAAGCGCATGCCCCCGCCGGCGTATCTCAAAAAGGACGGCGCCAAGTGGAAGATCATGCGCTTCTCGTGGTGAGCCCGCGACTGTCGAGCGGGTGAAGCGGTCGGCCCGTCACAGGGCCGGCGATGATCCCGCGATGACGCCGCTCGATGCTCAACGCGGCCACGGCCACACACGTCTGTGTCGACGCGCCCTCGGCGCGCGGGGTGCTCCAACCCGGCGCCCCGGCCGCCTCGGTCAGGTCCGCGGCCGGCATCCCACCTCGACCACCGCCCGCGCGTAGGCCTCGGCCGCGGCCTCACAAGAGGACTGCTCGCCCCCGAGGAAGGCGCCGGCGTAGTTGGTCTCCGTGGGCGGCGCGAAGAGCTTCGCGGCGGTCACGTCGGCGGCCTTGAGGGCTGCATCCAGGGCGATGCTGTGCTCCATGGGTGGGGCGACCAGGTACGCCATGGCCGTGCCCGCCTCGAGGCCCGCCTCGGCCGACAGGTAGTGCCCCAGGCTGGCGATGACGTGAGGGAAGACCGCGATGGTCCCGGCGTCGTTGGCGGCGTAGAAGCAGGCGTCGTGTTCGAGGCAGCGGATCGCGGCCGTCATCCCCTCGCGGACCTCGTCCGGGTCCGGGCCCGCCAGCACCCCCAGGATCTCGCCCGAGAGCGCCCCGGATGCATGGTCGGCGCCCGCGTAGAACGAGCGCGCGAAGACCACATCCACGGCCGCGTGCTTGGTCGCTTCGTCCAGCGCCACGTAGGTCGAGTCGTCCTGGTCGCAGGTGATCAGCCCCAACGACGTGTGCACGCTCGGGTCCGCGCCGTACGACAACAGCACGGCCTCGTGGGTGGCGGGCAGGT
>JAAZYN010000146.1:2814-7666 GCA_014239625.1 Myxococcales bacterium
CGCACCGAGAGGATCGTCGGCAGCAGCGGCTCCAAGATACCGGTACTCATCAGCTCCCTACCTCCACCAGCCTCACCCGCTTTTGCGGCGCACGATAGCCTGTACCTGCGGCGTCGCCCAGTTGGCTCGACAGGTCCGACAGGTCCAACTCCACGCCCGAGGTCTCCTGTGCCAGCATGGCGCCGGCCAGCATCGCCAGCCGCTCGGCGGCCTCCACCGGGGGAGTCCCGCGCTCGTGGATGTTGGACATCATGTTGCGGTCGCTGTCGGTCTTGCCCATCTTCGGCTCGTACACCAGGTACGCGCTGAGCCCATCGCCGGTCCCCAGGCCGGGCCGCTCGCCGAGCAGGATCATGGCCACCTTGGCGTCGACGGCGCTGCCGATCTCATCTTGCAGCCACACCCTGGCGAAGCGCGCGCACATCGGCGTGCCGACGGTCCACCCGCGGCTCTCGCACTGCCGAGTCACCGCGTCTAGCAGCGTCTTTCCGGAGCCCATACAGGCCACCGCGCTCAGCCCGTCCGCCAAGATCGGCTGCACGTCGATGTTCTTGGCGGCCCGCCGCTGCAACAGCTGGAGCGACGCCTCGTCGAGGCGCCGGCCCAGGTCAGGCCGCAGCAGGAACTCTCGGTGATCGCGCACCCGGCTCTGCAGCGGCAGCAGCCCGTTGGCCTCGGCCCAGCCCTCCTCCAACACCGTGGCGACCGCCTCGTGGGCCACCGCGAGCTCGGCCTGGAACTGCAGCACGACGTCGGTCGCGTAGCGCGTGCCCACGTGCCCGATCCCCAACAGCGCCGTGGTGTGCTCGCTGGCCTCCTGGGCCGACCGGCTCGGGGTGCGCCGGGCCGGGAACACGCGCCGCGGCGGGGGGGTGATCGACGGGGCCGGCCCCGCTGGTGGCAGCGGATCGGCCTGCCCCATGGCCACGCGCAGGTCGGCGATGAGCGCTCGGGTCACACTCATCTCAGCACCCTCGGGTCGCCGAAGCGTTCTCCCGGCTCCAGCCCGTTCATGATCCCGACCTCGTTGAGCCAGGCGTCGAACTCCGGGGCCGGCCGCTTGCGCAGCAGCCCGCGCACCGACGGCACGTCGTGGTAGGAGGTCGACTGGTAGTTGAGCATGATGTCATCGCCCACCGGCATCGACATCAGGTACGTGCACCCGGCGGCCGCCAGCAACACCTTCAAACTCTCCAGCTCGTCCTGACTCATCGACGCGTGATAGGTGAAGCACGCGTCACAGCCCATGGGCAGGCCCAGCAGCTTGCCCATGAAGTGGTCTTCCAGCCCGGCGCGGGTGATCTGAGGCCCGTCTTCGAGATACTCCGGGCCGATGAACCCGACCACGGTGTTGACCAAGAACGGTTTGTAGCGACGCGCGAAGCCATAGCAGCGCGCCTCGAGCGTGAGCTGGTCGGCGCCGTGATGGGCGTCGGAGCTCAGCGCAGAACCCTGACCGGTCTCGAAATACATGCAGTTGGGGCCGGCCGCCGTGCCCATGCGCTTCATCTTGTCGTAGGCCTCGTCCATCAACGCGATGGAGATCCCGAACGCCTCGTTACCCTTCTGGCTTCCCGACAGGGATTGGAACATGAGGTCCATCGGGCAGCCCAGATCCAAGGCCTGCATCTGCACGGTCACATGCGACAAGACGCAGTGCTGGGTAGGGATCCGGTTCTGGCGCGTCAGGCGGTGCAGCGCCGCCAAGATCTCAGCCGTCGACTCCGGCGTGTCGGTGGCCGGGTTAACGCCGATAACCGCGTCGCCGCATCCATACGAGAGGCCCTCCCGAGCGCTCAGCAAGATCCCCTGGACGTCATCGGTGGGGTGGTTGGGCTGCACCCGCGACGACAAGCGCCCGGCCAGCCCGACCGTGTTGTTGGCACGAACCACGACCTCGCATTTGGCGCTGACCACCATCAGATCCATGGTGCTCATCAGCTTGCACACGCCGGCCGCCATCTCTGGCGTGAGCCCCGGCGATACCGATCGAATCACCGGCCCGGTGGTCGTCGGCTCGAGCAACCACTCCCGAAACTCGGCCACCGACAGGGCCTTGACCGATCGGTACGCGGCCTCGTCGAGGGTGTCCTCGGCCATCCGCGTCAGCTCGTCGTCTTCGTACGGGATGACCGGGTTGGATCGCAGCTCCGCCAGGGTGAGTCCGCTCAACACGGCTCGCGCGGCGACGCGCTCCACCGCATCTCGGGCCGAGATGCCAGCTAGGTCGTCGCCGGACTTGGGCGCGTTGGCTTTCGCCATGACCTCGCGCACGGAGTCAAAGCGGTAGCCTCTACCTCGGATGGTGGCGGCCAGTCTCACCGGCCGACCTTACCGCAAACGATTCCAGTCGTCGCGGGTGCCGGTGTACAGTACGCGGCATGTGCTGCTCACCCGCACAGAAGGCCGCTATGTCACCGCTCGGCGGGGCCCCGTGTCATCGCAGACGCCGCCTCGTGCCGTCCGCCGCGGCGCGCCCCCCGCGGTCGCTGGCGGCGGCATGAGGGGCAAGGCGCCAGGGGCGAACAGAGCCCGCTGGAGGCGTGTCGTCCTGGTCGTCGGCGGGCTGCTGGCGGTCCTGCTCATCGCCGCGTGGGTGATCTACGGCGGCGGCGAACGCGAAGGGCCCGGCGTGGTTCACCCGATCGGGTGGCCCCAGGAGGCGATCGCCCAGCGCGCGGGCCGGCAGCGGCAGGCGGTGGCGTCGCTCCGCAGCAGCGAGGCCCCCCAGCCGACCAAACAGATCCTGTTCGGGGACCTTCACGTCCACAGCACGTTCTCCGCGGACGCCTTCGTCATCAGCTTGCCGGTCAACAGCGGTGAGGGCGCTCACCCACCGGCGGACGCCTGCGACTTCGCTCGGTTCTGCAGCGCGCTGGACTTCTTCGCCATGACCGATCATGCCGAGGCGCTCACCCCGCGCCACTGGCAGGAGACCAAGGACTCGGTGCGCCAGTGCAACGCCGTGGCCGGAGATCCGAACAACCCCGATCTCGTGGCGTTTGTCGGCTACGAGTGGACCCAGGTCGGTCGCTCACCCGATGAGCACTACGGTCACAAGAACGTGATCTTCAGAGACCTCGAGGAGTCCCGGCTCCCCAAGCGACCCATCGCCGCCGGGGGGCTCGCGGCGGCGGCCATGCGCGGACGCGCGGGACTCAGCCTGGCGACGCTGGCCTACATCCCGATAAAGGACTTCTCGCAGCGAAAACGCTACCTGGACCTGATGGTCTTCTCGCGCGACGCGGCGGCCGTAGAGGACTGCCCGGAGGGGGTGGACTCGAGCGCGCTCCCCGCCGACTGCCGCGAGCGCGCTGCGACTCCGGAGGTGCTCTTCGGCAAGCTCGATCAGCTGGGCCATGAGGCGATCGTCATCCCCCACGGGACGACCTGGGGGTTCTACACCCCTCACGGCTACACCTGGGACAAGCAGCTGACCGCGGGGATGCGCGATCCGTCGCGGCAGTTCTTGATCGAGGTGTTCTCGGGTCACGGTAACTCCGAGGAGTATCGCCCGTGGCGCGGCATGACGGGCAGCAGTGACCTGCTCCGCGGGGTGTGTCCAGAGCCCACGGCCGACTATGAGCCATGCTGTTGGCGCGCGGGTGAGCTGGTGCGGGCTCGGTGCGGTGCGCTCCCGGAGGCCGAGTGCGAACAGCGCGTCGCCACGGCGCGTACCGACTACCTGGTCGCCGGCGCGGGCGGCAAATATGCCCTCGAAGGCTCCAAGCCGTCGGATTGGCAAGGCTGTGGTCAATGCACCGACTGCTTCAACCCGTCGTTTGCATACCGCCCCGGCGGCTCTGCTCAGTACATCCTGGCCAAAGGCGACTTCACGGACCCCGCCAAGCCCTACCACGAGCGTTTTGGCTTCATGGCGTCCAGCGACAATCACACCGCGCGCCCGGGCACCGGCTACAAGGAGTTCGAGCGCCGTAAGATGACCGAGGCTACGGGGCCGCGCAGCAAGGACTGGGCGGAGCTGATCCTGGGCGAAGACAGGCCGCTGGCCGCCACCTCCCGGCGTCTGGACCTGAGCCGGTTCTACGAGCTGCCGCCGTTCAAGCTGCTGGACATCGAGCGGCAGTCCAGCTTCTTTCTGACCGGCGGCCTGGTGGCGGTGCACAGCGAGGGCCGTCATCGCGGCGCCATCTGGGAGGGCCTCCAGCGCAAGGAGGTCTACGGGACCTCCGGCGACCGGATCCTGCTGTGGTTCGACCTGCTCAATGGGCCCGACGGGCCACGCCCCATGGGCAGCGTAGTGGAGATGGCCGGACCGCCGCGGTTCACGGTGCGGGCGGTCGGGGCGTCGGCGCAACAAGACGGCTGTCCCAGCTTCGTCGGCCAAGAGCTCACCGGGGAGCGGCTCCAGTTCATCTGCAAAGGGCAGTGCTACAATCCCGGCGACACCCGGCGCGCCATCACCCGCATCGAGGTGGTACGCATCCGGCCCCAGGTGCGCCCGGACGAGCCCGTCGACGCCCTCATCGAGGACCCCTGGAAGCGGCTGGCGTGCCCGCCAGGCTCGCCGACCTGCACCGTCTCCTTCACCGATCCCGAGGTGGCCCCTGGGGGCCGCGAGGTCATCTACTACGTGCGAGCCATCCAGGAGCCTACGCTGGCTGTGAACGCCGCCAACCTGAGGTGTGATCCGGAGGGCACCTGCGACCCTTGCTTCGGCGACTACCGCACCCCCTACGACGACGACTGCCTGGCGCCCAACGAGGAGCGAGCCTGGTCGTCGCCGATCTTCGTCGACTTCGCCGGTTAGCCGGGCTGCTAGCCGGACTGCTAGCCGGGGGCCTGGTAGGCGCGTCGCGCCGGCACCGAGACCAGGCGGTCTTCCTCGGCG
>JAAZYN010000147.1:0-275 GCA_014239625.1 Myxococcales bacterium
ACGCCATCTCCACGCTATCTTCGTCGCGCGCCCGGGTAAACGCCGGTACCGGTGAGTCGGTGCGCACCTGCTCGAGCCAGAACACGCCGTCGTAGGGGTTGCTGTTACCGCGGGTGCCCACGAAGTCCATGTCCCCGTCGCCATCGAGATCCCGGGCGACGAACTCGTCGAACATGCCGCGCTTGCGGCGCGAAATGTCATGGCGGATCCACGATCCGTTCGGCTGGCTCGGATTCTCGAACCAGCCGAGCCGTCCGAGGGCATCATCGACCGTG
>JAAZYN010000147.1:285-7661 GCA_014239625.1 Myxococcales bacterium
GATATCGGTGAACGTGCCACTCCCGTCATTTCGGTAGATCTGCGCGACTTCACCTGGCCCGTCGTCGCCGGTAAGCAGGATGTCCAGGTCGCCGTCGCCATCCACGTCCGCGACGGCCCGGCCGGTCATGCTGTCTGGACGAAACGTGCCGATCGGATGCGCCGTCCAGATGCCGTCGAGAGACGATGGCTGCTCCAACCACCCGAGCCCACCCAGCGTGCTGACCACGATGTCGAGACGACCGTCACCGCTGAGATCTGTGAACTTCGCATGGAAGCCCGCGGCGCGACCGTCGCTCTGTCGGATCCGGTGCTCTTCGAAGTCGATCCGGCCGTCCGGCGCTCCTACGTTCTCAAAGATGACCATGCGGTCCTCTCCGGTGATGCCGCCGAGGATGTCCATATCGCCGTCCCCGTCGATGTCGACCGGCTCCGCATTTCGCGGAATGAGATAAGCGCCCAGCACGTGCTCGGTCCAGCCGTCGGCCACGAGGGGATCGCCGGTGACCTCGAGCACGGAAATGGTGGTCGGCGTCGCCTCATCCCGACGCGGGTTCTGGGCGCCCTTGTTGGGCGTCGCGACCTCCGGGACGCCATCGCCATCGAAGTCGGCGAAGAACACGCGGATGAACGAACCCCGTCCCTGCGTCTGGGGCAGGATGAGACGCGGCCAGGGATCGGTGCGGGCCCGGCTGCCGCCTGGGTTCTGCAGGTAGATGAGATGCGCCAACTCGCACGACGCGATCACATCCGGATAGCCATCACCGTTCACGTCGGCGATGGCGGCGTCCTCCGGCGCCGCGGCCTCAACCCCCTCGGCCAGGGTGATGTTGACCCAGTCATCAGGATTGGCCGACCCGAAGGCCAGCCGCACGTGCCCGTCCGGCACCCCGTCGTATCGGGTGTCGGACTCGTGCACGGACACGATGTCCTCGAAGCCGTCACCGTCGATGTCCCCCATCACGAGACCGTCGCTGCCGCTGATGGGCTCACCTGCCGTCGCGGGGTCGTCGATCAGGTGCTCACGCCAGGAAATGTACTCGCCGTCCGGGGTGCGGGCCTGGGTCGGTGTGTGGCCAACCAGCGGCTGCGCCACGCTCCATCCGGCGGGGAAGAAGATCAGGAAGAACAGTGCCTTGCGCATGGCGTCCTCGCGGTTGTGGCGTCGTTCAGGGCACCGGCGTCAGACCGAGGATTCTTCGGCGGCATGTGTACCGGCGATGTAGCCATGAACGTGTCCCTTGCCCAGGCCGTGCTTGTTGAGCCCCCCCACCGCTTCGCCGCCCGCGTAAAGACCCGGAATGACCTGGCCCTGCATGTCGACGACCTGCTGCCGGCCGTTGACGCGAAGACCGCCATAGGAGTCGTGCCAGATCACCATGATCGAAAGCGCGTAGAAGGGCGGGGTCGAGACGGGGTTCATCGGCGCATCCGCCTCGCGCTCGAAATCGGGATCGGCCCCCGCCTCCACGTAGCTGTTCCAGGTGGTCACGGTGTCGGCCAGGTGGCGCAGCGGAACCCGCTGGAACTCGTGGCCCGCGGCGATCTTCTCGGCCAGCTCCTCGAGCGTATCGGACTGGAAGAAGTAGCCGTTGTCCGACACGTAAGGGTGACGGAGCTCCCACCCCGTGCGCTCGACCGCCTCCTGGTCGAAGATCGCCCACAGCGGTCCGGAGTAGTAGTGGGGAGGCTTGGACCCCTCGTTGATCGCCAGCGCGGCATCGAGCCCATGGTCGTAGCTGTACATCTGGCGGACCCACTCCTTCCGGCAGTTGCGCCAGTCGAGCGGGGTGTGCTCCAGCCCCCGGCCCGGGGCGCCGCCGCCACCCGGATACCGGCTGCCGGCAGGCCGGGTGGGCAGCCGGACCTCGTTGAAGAAGCGCTTCCCAACCTGATTCACGGCGATGAACTCTTCGAAGCCGGCGGTGCCGACGTTGACCCCCGCGGAACCGCGGAAGCCGAACGTCGGGTGACCGGGCATCATGGTCGTGTAGGCGTCGCGGGTCCCGAGGCGGGTCGAGATGTGGAACGTGGTGGGATAGGACAGGTTCTGCTGCATGCCCGCCAGGTTGGCGCCGATCCGCAATCCCGCCGTGAGCGCGCTGGCATCCTGACCATGCGGGCCCTGCAGCGCGTAGCCGCTGGTCGGGAACGCGGGTTCCCGTAACGCCGGATAAAACATGCTGCGAACCTCGGGATTGCCCGCGTGGCCCCCGCTTCCAAGAATGACCGCCCGGCGCGCGCGGATGCTGACCGTCTCCCGCTGCTCGTCGACATTGCCGTTCTGCCAGTAGCTCCGCAGCAGCTCGCCGGTCTCCGGGTGATGGCGCGGCGAGTAGTGGGCGCGGATCCCCATCACCCGGCCGGAGAACGGCTGCTCGCGGACGAGTTCGTCGAAGTGTCGAAAGAACATGAACTCGACGCCCTTTTCCCGGGCCGAGAACTCCAGGGGCCGGGAAAGGGCCACCCCGTTGCTGACGGCGTTGGGTCCGACCGAGCGACTCGCATTGTTCATCTGCACCGGCGCGAACGGACTCGTGCGCTCAGGATCGGCGACGCCGGCGTCCTCAGCGGTGATCGTCCCCGCCTTGATGTTGGTCTCCTCGCCCAGCATGAGGAAGCAGCGCGCGCCGCGTGCGCGCGACAATCCGCCACCGCCGTGCGTACCGCCGACCCGCGCGAAGCGCACGTAGTTGTCGATCAGGAACTGTCGGGTCGCCGGACAGTGCTCGGCCCACGAGCGCGCAAGCTCCCGTTCGTTGTAGCGGTACGGGCTCTGGGCCTTGGTGTCGAGGACGGACCAATCGGTCATGTCCGTGAACAAGAGCTCAACATTGTCGTCGAGCTCCTCCGGGGCCTCGGTCGGGTCGACGGTGATGAAGCCCTCGTGGTCGCTCTCGCCCGTCATGTCCCGACGCTGGACCGGGTCGCCTCCGCCAAGCGAGAGAAACGCGCCGCTGTGCAGCATCCGGCCCCCAGCGTCGAAGTTCGAATCGACCACGAGCACGCTGGCCCCGCGGTCCCGCGCGCGGATGGCCGCCGTCAGGCCCACGCACCCGGCCCCCGCGATGACGACGTCCACTTCGTAGTCCCAGGCGATGTCGGAGCTCGTCGCGGGGACCTGCGCAGCCGCCTGTTCCGGCTCCAGCAGGGCGCCGGCCCCCAGCCCCGCCGCGGCGCCTGTCTTGACGAAGTCTCGGCGCGTGAGACGGGTCGCCTTCTCGAGCTCCGGCTCGTCCCGCCGAGTGTCGTGTGTCTTGGCCATGACTCGTTCTCCGGGATGGTCGCCACGGTCGCGCTGTCGCAAGCTATTCGTGGAACACTACTGCGCTCGCCGCACGAAGTCCACGAAGCCGGACAACGCCCGGGCACATTCCGCAAAGTAGGATGCTCCGTCCGAGCTCCTGAACCAGATCGTCGAAGTCTCCGACCAGCTCAAGGCGACCCGGTCGCGCTCCGCCAAGATCGGAGCCATCGCGCACCTCCTACAGGGACGCACCGCGCACGAGTTCCGCACCATCGTCGCGTGGATGTCCGGCGACCTGCTCCAGGGCCGCATCGGCATCAGCAAAGGGCGCGCGCACCAGTACGGCCGGGGCGTCGCGGCATCGGAGCGGCCCGGCCTGACGATCGCGGACGTGGACGGCGCCCTCATGGCGGTGCGGGAGGCCACGGGGCCGGGGTCGCTGGGGGTCCGGGAACGGCTCCTGCACGATCTCCTTGAGAGAGCGACCGAGGCGGAGCAGGCGTTCCTCGTGGGGTTGCTCGCGGCGGAGCTACGGCAGGGCGCGCTGGGCGGCGTCATGATCGAAGGGATCGCGAGCGCAGCCGGGGTGCCGGGCCACGGCGTCCGCCGCGCCGCGATGCTGTCGGGAGAGCTGCCGGCGGTCGCCCTTGCACCGGCAGGGCGACCGGGTGGAGCTGTACAGCCGATCGTTGCGCCGGATGACGCCGTCGCTGCCCGAGATCGTCGCGTAGGCCCGGGCCCTTCCCGTCGACCGGATCATCTTGGACGGCGAGACCATGCGGTTCGCTCCGGGCGGGACACCGCTGGGTCTCGGCGCGGCGATGGAGCGGTTCGGCCGGAAGTCCGCCGCCCGGGTCGTCGAGCCCGGCGAGTACGCCACCGTCACGCCGGTCTTCTTCGACTGCCTGATGGCCGACGGGGGCTCGCGGGGGCGTGGGGGCTGTTAGCCCTCGACAGGGCCCGAGGGGACGAGGGAGACTGTGGGCCAGGCTCGCGGATGTCCCGTATGGAACAGCAATCCTTACCAGCCCAGAAGCTCGCCGAGCTGCAGCAGCGCGGGTTCACGGTCCTGTGGAAGCAGCTCGACGGAGGGCAGCTGCAGGAACTGAGGCAGAGCGCCAGCGAGGCCTTGGATGCGGCGCGCGAGTCCGTGGCGCGAGGGGAGCGGATCCCCTTTCAGCCAGGGACGCGCGACTTCGAGTCGGCCAGCTCCCTGTACCGCTGGGGCGCCGCGCCGCTCCGATTGCTCGACCACCCGCTGGTGCACGCCACGGCCCGCGAGGTCTTCGGGCGCTACCTGCTGAACGACCTGACCGTCTTCTCCGTCCCGCCTGCGGACGCAGAGGCTCAAGTGTGCACGACCTCCTGGCACAGAGACTGTCCCATGACCCTTCCGGAGGGCGTCTCTGCGCACCTCTGGTTTCTGTTCGCGCTCGACGACTTTCGCCCGGACAACGGGGCCACCTGGGTCGTCCCGCGCTCCCACATCCATGATGTCGGGAGGCTCGGAGCGCCCTGGCAGCCGCTCGACCCTGGCGACTTCCCCGGCGCTGTTCAGCTGCTGATGGATGCCGGGGATCTGACCATCCTCGACGCGCGGACGATCCACTCCAGCGGCCCGAATCGCAGCGCCCGAGCGCGGCGCCTGATGAACCTCGGGCTCGTGCACCCGGCCATGCGCGCTCGCGTTCGCATCGACCACCGCGCCCTCGTCGGCGCCGAGCTCCTGGCCCGCTGCAGCGAGCGGGTGCGAGGGATGTTCGGTGAGCCGGCGGGGGAGCCCAGCGGAGCAGCCGCCTGCACCGATCCAGCCAGCGCCGAGGAGGGCTGAGCCGTGCCTGGCTTCGATCCATCCGACGATGCCTTCGTGCGCGATCCGCACGCGGTCTACTCCGCCGCGAGGGCTGCCGCGAAGGCGCCCTGGTCGGACACGCTCGACGGCTGGCTGTTCACCAGGTACGCGGACGTCGAGGGCATCCTGCGCGACCCAGCGCTGTTTTCCTCCGACGACAGCAGGGCGTCGCGCCCCCGGGTGCGTCGCGTGGAGAACCCGGCCGGCAGGAACCTGGTCTCCTCGGACCCGCCCGCGCACGCGCGGCTGCGACGCCTGCTCTCCCAGGAGTTCACGCCGGCCGCCGCGCGCCGCTGGCAGCAGCGGGTCGAGACGCTCACGCACGAGCTGCTCGATCAGCGGCTGGTCTCCGGCTCCCTGGACGTGGTCGCGGACCTGGCCGTGCCGCTCGTCTTGCGCGTCGCGGGGGAGCTGATCGGTGTGCCCACGGCCCGGCTGGGCACCCTCCGATCTTGGTCAGAAGCGGAGATCATGGCCATCACGCCCGCGCTTGACCCCGCGCTCGCCGATCAGCTGCGGGCGTGCTCCGCCCAGCTGCACAGCTACTGGGGGGAGGCGATCGCGGCGGCGCGCGAGAGCGCCCCGACACCCAGCCTGCTGTCTCGACTCGCCCAGGGCGGCATGACGCGAGACGAGCAGCTGGCCGACGAGGAGATCGCGGCCTTCCTGTCGCTCTTGCTGCGCGCGGCTACCCACACGACCTCCAACTGGATCGCCAACAGCGTCCACGCATTGCTGCAGCATCCGGACCAGCTGGCGCAGCTGGCCGAGGCGCCGGCGCTGGAGCCAGCTGCGGTCGAGGAGCTGCTGCGCTACGCGAGCCCGGTGCAGGCCGTGTATCGCATCGTGACCGAACCTTGTGAACTGCACGGGGCGTCGCTGCGCCCGGGTGAGCGGGTGTACGCGGTCATCGCCTCAGCCAATCGAGACGAGCGGCAGTTCGAGGACCCTGACGAGTTGCGGCTGGATCGCGAGCTCGGCGCTCAGCTGGGATTCGGCGCTGGGATACACGTGTGCCTGGGGGCCTTCATGGCGCGGATCGAGCTCCGCGTCGCGCTGGGGCTGCTCCTCGAGCGGGTACCCCACCCGCGCTGCGTGATCCCCCTCGAGCACCTGGCCTGGCGCAGGACCTGGGCGATCCGTGAGCTGGAGCGGCTGCCTGTAAGAGCGGGCTGATGGCCGGGGTGGCGCCCCGCGTGGGGCGCGGCGGTTAGTGCTTCCCAGCGCTGGTGGGGCGCATGTTATGGTGTGCTCCTGATGCGCGTCCTACTGGTGCAAATGCCGTTCTTCACGCTCGATACGGCGAGCATTAGCCTGTCCCTGGTCAAGGCGGCGGTCGAGGAGGCGGGCGACCACTGTGACCTCCGCTACCTCAACCTGGAGTTCGGTCGGCGCCTGGGGAGCGACCTCTACACCTGGGTGGCGGGTAACTCTCCGCCCTACCTGTTGTTCGGAGATCTCCTCTTCGCCCAGAGCCTCCACGGCGAGACGGTCTCCAAGGAGGAGCTGCGCGCCCTGGCGGCGCCGCTGCGCACGCCGGGAGTGCCAGAGATAACCCCCGAGATCATCGAGTCCTTTCCCGAGCTGTGTCGAGCCGCCACCCAGTTCATCGATGACCAGCTGCGCGAAGTGAGCTGGACCGACTACGATCTTGTCGGCTTCAACACCATGTTTCAGATCGCCCCCGTGCTGGCGATGGCGAAGCGCGTGAAGGAACTGCCCGGCGCGCCGCGGGTGATCCTCGGCGGGAGCTACTGTGAGTCCGAGATGGGCGAGCAACTGTGCGGCAGCTTCCCCTTCGTGGACTTCGTTTGCTGCACCGAGGGCGAGGGCCTGATCGTCGAGCTGGTGCGGCATCTGTCGGGAGAGGGGGTGGCGCTGGCCGACATCCCGGGGCTCGTGTTTCGTGCAGACGGCAAGGTCGTCAAGGGGGGCGCGCGACCTCGCAGCGCGGGCCAGGACCCCATCCCCGCCAAACAGCTGCGCGCCCCTACGCGCCGCAAGGCTCGGGGCAGCAGCTCCGAAGGTGCGCTCGATCACCTACCGATACCGACCTACGGCGACTGGCTGGAGCAGGCCCGAGGCAGCCAGCTGCTGGCCGAGTCAGAGCTGCGTCTGCCCCTGGAGACCAGCCGCGGCTGCTGGTGGGGGCAGGTGGAGCACTGCACCTTCTGCGGGCTCAACGGCTCCAACATGAGCTATCGGGGCAAGAGCGCAGCGCGCGCGCTCAAGGAGATCTCTTCCCTGGCTGAATACGGGGCCAAGCGGCTTGACGCAG
>JAAZYN010000148.1 GCA_014239625.1 Myxococcales bacterium
CATCGTGGGCGAGCTCCCCTCCGGCGACATCGTGGGCGAGCTCCCCTCCGGCGACATCGTTGGGGCGCGCGATGTCAGCGACGCGGATGCCGCGCTGTGTCAGCCATTTGTTGGCGGCTTCGAGCCCAGCCCGGCCCGCATGCGTCTCCGCGCCCAAGCAGCGTGGGTGAGCTTTGATGCACATCTCCTCGACGGAGAGCTTCCCCCGCGCCACGTGGAAGCCGACCGGATCGGGGCCTGCCGTTTGCTCACCTACGCCGGTGATCCATTCGCACCGCCGTTCTGCGACCCCCCCTGTGCCTCCGGGGAGGCGTGCCTGAACAACGGGAGCTGCATGGCCTATCCCGAGCCTGTCTCGCCAGGACCGCTCACTGTCCAGGGGGTTGGGCCCAGCGACGTGACGCTCGAGGTTGACGATACACTCTACTTCTTTTGGCAAAGCGAGCAGCTGAGCCACGAGGACGTGGCCGCGGTCGCAGTGAAAGCCGCTGGGAGCGACGATCTGGCACCCTTCGAGCTCACCACGTGTGTGGTGGCGCCCCCGGAGCCGATGGGCGACTGGTCGAGCCAGCTCATGACTCGGTCGGATGGGGCAGATGTCACCTTGACGTGGAGCAACCCTGTCGCCACGGCTCGGATCTACACACGAATGACCACCTGCATTGGAACTCACGGCGGTGTCTCGCCGGTAGAGCTGGAGTGCGAGGGGCCAGACACGGGCTCGCTGACCTTGCCCGGGGCGTTTCTCGACGCCTTGTATGAGCCAAGCATGTGGGGCCATGGCGAATGTGGCAGCAACAGCCTCGAGCGCTATCACGCGACCGACACGACGGTGGATGCGATGCGTATCGAGCTGCGAACCGTCGGTGAGGCCGGCTTCTGGTATCTCCCGTAGGCGACCACCGGGTCGCGATGCCGCCGCCTGGCGCACGGGCAGCCACGGGGTCATCGTGCGTGCACGCCGCGCGCGTGCTCGGCAGGGAGGGAGGCTCCTCGCTCGAGCCGTCATGCCACGGTCGGCTCCGTCTCCATGTTTCATGGCACGTGCAGCGCAGCCGAGGCGGTGTCGCGCCGATGGGGCTCGCGCGGACCGCCAGGGGGGTGGCTTCGTCATCGACAATGGTCGAGCCAGCCGAAGGGAGGTCGCGCCTGGCAGCACGGCGGATCCACCGAACCGCCGGAGGGTCGACAACCCTACCTTGAACGCTCACGAGCCGGCGCGTCACGCGACGTCACAGCGTCGGACACACCGTCAAACTCCGTCTGGGTGCCTGGACCACGGCCCAGCGATGAACACGGTTACCGCCATCCAACAAAGATCGAACAAACGCCGTGGTTCGCTTGAACCGTCTGACGTTGTCGTCACGTTATACGCTCACCTACAGCATTGGAGTTACTATGCGCCCCTTGTTCGAAGTGCTGATTGTTGGACTCCTTGCGTCGACTCCCACCGGGTGCGCTGCTACCTCTGCTGCGCCGAGCGGTGGCGTGTCCGAGCAGGGGCGGGCCACCTTCACCGCGCGTCCCTGGGCGTCGGTGAGCGTCGGGGGGGAGGCCCTGTGCACGACCCGGTGCGTCAAGACGTTTGCCGCTGGCAACTACGTCGCCGTGTTCACCAAAGGGAGCCTGAAGCTCACCAAGCCTTTCGTGGTCACAGCCGGCCAGAACACGGCCGTCGCCGTCGACTTCGGGGTTGGTGAAACGAGCACGGCGCCCAACAAAAAGGGTGTGCTTTTGAGAGCGCGGCCCTGGGCCAAGGTACACATCAACGGGCGCTCCATGGGCATCACCCCCTTGCGCCTCGACCTCCCTCCGGGCGAGCACGTTGTCACGTTCGTCAGGGGCAGCATGAAGGGGACTCGAACGATTACGGTCGTCAAAGACAAGCCGCTGGACGTGACGCTCGACTTCGACAAGTGAGGGGTATCGGCGCTGCAAGCGCTCTGCGCTCGGGAGACCCAGGTCACTCTGCGCGCCTCGACCTCATCGACCCGTCGGTCGCGCCGCCGCCATCATGTCGTCCGGCGCCCGAGCCCTGAAGTCGGTGCACCACCTGGTGCGCCGACCGGGGAGTGTGTACAAGGGCTCAGACCTCCTGCGCAGGACGCCATGAGCCCATCCACCACGAATCGCGAGCCCAAGCCCTGGAACAAACGGGGGCGCGAGGGCGACTACGACACCATCGTCATCGGCTCCGGTATGGGCGGGATGACCGCGGCTGCGCTCCTGGCGACCTTCGGCGAACGCGTCCTGGTGTTGGAGCAGCACTATGTCCCGGGTGGCTTCACGCACACCTTCAATCGCCCCGGGTACAGCTGGGACGTTGGGGTCCACGCTGTGGGCGAGGTGACCGAGCACAGCATGACCGGTCGCTTGTTGCGCCATCTGACCGGTGGCGCCCTGAAGTGGGCCAAGCTCGGCGAGGTCTATGACGAGTTCGTGTTCCCTGGCGACTTCCGGCTCGACTACCCCGATCACCCCGGTCGTTTCCGCGACAACCTGGTCGCTGCATTTCCCGACGAGGCAGCGGCTATCGACGGTTACCTCGACGAGGTGCGGGCCGTCGCGGCGTCGATGAAGGGATACTACCTGTCGCGAGCCGCGCCGCGTGGTTTTGGGGCGGTCGCGCGAGCTCTGTTTGCGCGGAGAGCGCGCCGACACTTGGGCCGCAATACGGCTGAGGTGTTGGCGTCGCTGACCAGTAACGAGAAGTTGCGCACCGTGCTGGCGTCGCAGTGGGGGTACTACGGGTCGGTGCCGAGTCGGTCGTCGTTCGCCATCCAGGCGCTGGTCACCAAACACTTCCTATGGGGCGGGTACTATCCCGTCGGTGGGTCGGGGCAGATCGCTCGGACATTGTTGCAGACCGTCGCCGACGCCGGGGGCTGGACACGCATCGCGACCGACGTCGAGCAGATCCTGGTGGAAGGCGGGAGGGCCGTCGGCGTTCGCTTGAGCAAGACCGGCGAGGAGATTCGCGCGCCCCGCGTCATCAGCGCTGCGGGCATCATGTCGACGGTGACGCGGCTGCTCCCCGAGACCTACGGCAAGCCGCAGTGGGCGCGTCAGATCGAGGAGCTGCGCCCTTCGGCGGCCCACGTCTGCTTGTATCTGGGCTTCAAGGGCGACATTCGAACCGCCGGGGCGAGCGGCGCCAACAAGTGGTTTTATCAGACCTGGAGCGCCGAAGACGACGCGTGGTACGTCGATCCTGCGGCTGAGGTTCAGCCGGACGCGCCCATCTTGTATTGCAGCTTCCCGTCGCTGAAGGACCCGTCCCACGACCCCGGGCCGGATGTGCGGCACACGGGAGAGGTCGTGACGTTTGTGCCCTGGGAGCTCTTCGAGCGGTGGCGAGGCTCGCGTTGGAAGAAGCGCGGGCCCGAGTACGATGCCTTCAAGGCCGCGTTGACCGAGAGTCTGCAGGAGCAGTTCTTCAAGCACATGCCTGCCTTGCGCCCCATGCTGGACTACGCGGAGCTGTCGACGCCGCTGTCCACCGACACCTTCACCCGGCCTATGGCTGGAAGCATCTACGGCATCGAACCCACGCCCGCCCGCTTCGAGTGCACATGGCTGAGGCCACGCTCGCCTATCCCGGGTCTCTTTTTTGCCGGGTCCGAGGTGGTCTCGGTGGGCGTGATCGGGGCTATGATGGGAGGGGTGCTCGGGGTCGCAGCCGCGCGCCCCCTGGCTACGGCGAAGCTCTTACGCCGCATCTGAACCGGGACATTCATCTCGCTCCCGCTGCGACCGACGGATCCGCAGCGCTGACGGGCGCGTGCACTCTTCGGCCGGCTCGACGGTTGTCGTCACACGATGTGGCCCGCCTGCCGGTTCTCGCGCGCCCGCCCGTGCGGCGCGGGTGTCGAGGCATGTCGCATGTCGAGCCCGCCACCGCTCGTCAATGATGACCTGGTGCTGCCTACTTGGGCGCGTATTTACAGAGGGCTGCCTTGGTAGCGGGAGCCTTGAGTACGCCGCAGAGCTTCTTGCAGATAGCCGGGCTGACCTTGCACAAGCTCTTGGAGAAGCCGTCGAGTCGGGCACACGAGGTCTTGTCGCCGCCCCCGCACGCCGCACCGCAGCGGGTCATGACGTTCATCATGGCGGTCCGGAACTTGTCCGCTTCGGACGCGCTGGTCTCTCGAAAGGCCTTGTGTGCCGCGCTGCACGCTGTGGTCGCTGCCCCTGCGGCGCCGCCGGCTGGTTTTGGCGCAGACGTGGCGGCCGGAGCCTTGGTCGCAGCCGGGCTCAGCTTCGCACGACACTCACGCGTCGCCTTCTTGTGAGCGAGGTAGGTCTTGATGAGGTCCTTCGGCGCCTCTTCCTTCTTGGGGAAGAGCTTCTTGAGGTCCTCGTCCATCGCCTTCCATTTTTCACGGACCGCATCCGCGCAGGCGATGTCCTTACAGGCGCAGGCTTCCTTCTCCAAGCTCGCCATCCGGCCCGCTGGAGAGTCCGAGCTCTTCGCGCTGGCGGCGCTCTTGTCCTCTTTTTTGTCGGCGGCGCTCGTGTCCTCCTTCTTGTCGCACGCGTTTGCCAGGAGCAGCGTCGCGGTGGCGGCCAGCAGACCGAGGCGTGAAACGATGGCGTGCATGAGCGGCTCCATTGCTGAGGTGACGGAGTCCATAGATAGAACGAATGGGCGGAATTGGAAAGCCGCTCGCAAGTACCGCCGCCAGCGGTGTCGTCTTCGTGCGCACCGGTGTTGGATGACGGCTCGTTGTCTGAAACGGGGCCGCGACCCTGCAGGCCGGTCGTCTGTCGGCCGCTACCCACGGCCTGCAAGGAGGTGAGGGCTACTTGGTGGTGCCCTTGGGGACCCACGCGGTCCCCTCGAGACGGAAGACCTTCCCGCTCGCCTTGAGCTCAATGGCACCCTTTTTGCGCGTCAGCTTGCCGTCCCACGTGCCGTCGCGGTCGTGGTCGACCTTCGCTCGGTCCCATGCTCCGTCTCTGTTGTCGTCGTACAGGTTCACCTTCGCGCCGGTGGAGCGCATGGCGTCCTTGGCCTTCTTTCCGCTGGCTCTGCCGTCTCGCATCCGTTGGCCGGCCGCGGCGAACGCAGCGGGCAGCTGCACCGAGACCGAGAGCGTCGACGGCGATGCGGGTGGCAGCTTCGTCGTCGGTCGCGCTGTGATCGACGCTGCGCCCTTGGCGACCAACCTCTTCGCGCCGGCGTCCCAGATCCGAACGGTGCCTCGCTCACGGACCTCCCAGACACCGTCCTTGAGGGTCAGTCTACTGTCCCAGCTGTCATCTCGGTTCCAATCCACCTTGCCACGGTCGTAGCGTCCGTCGGCGTCGTCGTCATACAGATTGAGCTTCGGACCGGTCCCGCGGAAGACGTCTTTGGCCTTGCTGCTTCGAGCGTTGGAGGAGGCCTGGGTGAAGACACTGACCCACGGGCGGGTAGCGGCCCGATTCGCCCGCGTGGGTTGCGCGACAGGTGCCGGTGTGGCCACTCCTGGGCGCTGCGTGGGGGCCGGCTGCCTCGGGGTCGGGCTCGGTGAGGGGAGCAGCCGCCTCGAGGTCGGGCTCGGCGGAGGTGTGACAGGAGTGGTCAGCGCGCGCGGCGACGAGCTCGTTGGCCCGGACGCGACGACGGCCCAGCTGATGAGCCCACCTACGACGAGGACGGCGCCGATGTTACGGACGACGTAGTAACGGATGTACATGAGAGATCTCCTATCCGAGGGTGCGCGGGACACCCTGAATCATGCCGCGATGGATCGGCACCGTGCAGTAGCAGAAGGTGTATGGGCAGAGGTGAGGCCCTTGGAGCAGCTCGAACCCCTCGAGGAAGCTGCCCAGGTGCGAAAAACGCCCCCCATGACGGCGCGAAGCGTAGCAGCGGTAGACGTTACCGTCGCTGCGCACGACCAGGTAGCGTGAGCCGGCGTGACACAGGCGCCCCTGGAAGTCGTTGGCGACGACGCCCGTATGGTTGTGGCCGCCCAGCCCCTGGACGATCCGCGTTTGGTGGGGCGAATAGTCGCGCAGCCGGCCGCGCGTCTTCTCCGGTTGCACCTTGAACGTGATCCCGGCGTCGCGAAATCGGGGCGCCACCTCGTCACGAAGCTCGGCGAGGCGCGCTGGAGTGGCGACGCTGGTGACGTTGAAGGTGAGCGGCGACTCGTCCTCCAGGTAGGGCGCGATGACCCTCGCGTGGCGGGCGATGAACGCTGTGACGGAGTCGTACTCCAGATGGAGCGACGCGCTGAAGACGTGAAGGGAGCCGCGAGTCGCCTCCATGAACGCCTCAATCTTGGCGTCCGAGGCTGAAAAGTTGGTCTGGATGCTCACCAGGTGGCCACGCTCGATCAACCCGGCGACCAACTTCACCAGCTCTGGCTGCTGGAACGGCTCGCCCCCGCTGAGCTTGATCTCCCAGCGTCCCGGGAGGCGGGCGAAGGCCGACAGGTAGGCTTCGAACTCCTCGAGCCGATAGCTCCGGACGGGCATGAAGCGCTGCGTGCAATACGAGCAGCGGTAGTTGCAGGTGTCGTTGACGTTCCAGCTGACGACCCCGTCGACGCGACGCCCGCCGATCGACAGTGGCTCGAACGGGAACAAGTCCGCTGGCGCTAGAGGTATCACTGCGGGAGCCTCACGACCTTGCGAAGCACCGGCACCGTGCACGGGCAGATGGAGTAGCGGCAGGGGCCGCCGTGGCGACGCAGGGCGAAGGTCCCGTCTGCCAGATTGCCCATGAACGCCTCGCGCTCCTCGTCATGCGCATGTCGCTTACCGGTGCGACACATCCACGCGTCGCCGCTCTGGTCGACGGTGAAGTACCAGGCGCCGGCTTCGCAGTGCAGGCCGCGATACGATGGCGCTCGGTTGACCACCCGGGGGTCGAAGCTCCCGCCCGTGAGCCGCTCCACCAAGCGTTTGTCCCGCCCGCTATAAGGAAAGACGCCCCCTTTGATCTTCATCAGCTGTGGGAAGTAGCGGAAGCCGGCCTCTTCCAACGCGGACTTCACCTCGAGCTGTTCGCGTAACCGCCCTGGGACGAGCACCGAGTTGACGACAAAGCTGGAGCCAGGGTTGTGCTCAGCGCGAAGCTCTCGATACAGCCGAGCCTTGTCCGTGAACGCTTCGAGCGCGTCGAACTCGAGATGGAGGGACGCGCTGGTGACGCGCAGCCGGCTGCCCAGCGTTCGGCAGAACGCCTCCAACACCTTGGCGGGTGCGGAGAAGTTGGTGAGGACGCTGACGCGATGGGGCGTTTGCTGGACCAGGGCGGGGACGATGTGGCGCACGAAGCTCGGGTTGGCGAAGGGTTCGCCGCCGCTCATCTTGATCTCCCACCGGCCCGGCAGGGTCCCGAACACAGCGATGATGGCGGCAGCGCGCGCGTGGTCGGGGATACCTACGCGGGTCTTGCGGGACTGGATGCAGTACGTGCAGTCGTAGTTGCACTTGCCGTTGACCTGCCACTCCACCGTAGGCAGGAGGTCGTCGAACGGCGGTCGACGGTTGGCCGTGAGGTTCATGAGGTCGAACACCGTCGTCCGATGAGGTCGGCGAAGACATCTGGTGCGAGCTTGTCGGCCAGCCGCTGGGACCATTTGAGGTTTTGTTTGTACTTGCCGCACTGGTCACAGCCGCGAAAGTAACGACCCGCGCGCAGATGCGACCG
>JAAZYN010000149.1 GCA_014239625.1 Myxococcales bacterium
GAACGCCGCCACCGACGCGGATCCGGGTTAGAACGTGACGACCACCGAGCCGCTGCCATCCTTGGCGAAGGGCGGCGGCTCTTCGGCCGTCAGCGCGAAGTAGGTCCCTACGGCCACGCCGCCGATCACCACGACCCCGATGACGGTCCAGAACCACCACTCCGTCTCGATACCGCCGCTCTGCACCTCGACCTTGTCGGTGTTGCCACCCAGCGCGTTTGCGTAGTCGAACTTCGTCAGCTTCCCGACCAGCGCCCGCGCCGCCTTCTTGTTGCGGAAGCTCCAATCGAGCGTCTTGGTGATCCGCTTGAGGAGGAACTTGGTCGCGGTGTCGAAGATATAGAGTTCGACCTCCTTCTGGTCGCCAGAGCCGCCGACGTTAACCACGACAGCGACCTCTGAGTAGAGCAGATTGGCCACCTTCTTGACCCCTTCACCGCCCAGCTCGCGCTGCTTTTTCAGCTTCGGGACGTCGGCCTTGAGCTGACCCACCAGCTGATCGAACAGGAGTTTTTTTCGCGCCGCCTGAAGCTCGACGGTCTCCTCACCCAGCTCTTCGCCGGTGATGGTGATCTCCATCGTTCGCCGCACGTAGCCGCTCTTTTGAACGGATGCGAAGTGTTTGCCCTTGCGCAGGCCGGCGACGGTCACCGGCGTGACGCCCTTGTAACGCCCGTCCACATACACCTCGGCGTTGGGCGGGACGCTGGTGATCTGCATACCTCCGAGCGGGCGCGACCGAACTCGCGTCTTCGCCGCCTCGAACACCTCCGCGGCGTCGTCGCTCAGGTCCGCGTCGCCGAGGTCGGCCCTGACGATGGCCGCCCGCTCGAAGGCGCGATCCGCCTGCTCCTTGTCGCCATCTTTGAGCAGCGACGAGCCGAGCAACAGCAACGCACCGCGATACTCGCGCGGGTCGTCCAGGTGGGCGAAGTTCTTCTCGAAGAGCCCCGAGGCGCTCTCGAACTGCTCCGCGGCGTCCTCGTGCTCCCCTCGCCGCAGGGCGGTGAACCCCGCCTTGGCGAAAGCCTGCCCGGTCTTCACCGCGTTCTGCGCGTCGACCTCGCCGCCGGCGTTGAGGACCGCGTGAATGTTCTTGGGACTGTAGGCCGGGTGCCGCTTGAGACCCACGTAGATCTCGTGGACGATCTCTTTGTTCGACTTGGCGTCCGGGCTGATGTCTATCAGAGCGACCGCGCGCACGGCGCTCGCGTCGGGCTCGCCGGCGCTGGACGCCGGCGCTGACAAGACCACGCTCATGGCCACGAGATATGCGCTCCAACTCTTCTCGACCACGTACTCGCCTCCAGTTGGCCAACGCTGTCGGTTTCGCTAAGGTCCTGACATCCAGTTCGGGACCACGGCCGAACATAACAGACCGCCACCAACCGCTCAATTTACCCAACAGAGCCGCATGGCCCCCTCTTCGCACCGCATCGTCTCTTTCGGCGGCACACGCCCCTCGTTGGGCGATGATGTATTTGTCGCCGACACCGCTCGAGTCATCGGAGATGTCGCCATCGGCGGCGGATCGTCGGTGTGGTTCGGCGCGATCATTCGCGGCGACGTTCACCACATCCGAATCGGACGGAACAGCAACATTCAAGACATGACCATGATCCACGTCACCGCCAAGCGCCACGCGACCATCATCGGTGACGACGTGACCGTCGGACATCGCGCGACCCTGCACGGGTGCACGATCGAGTCCCTGGCTCTGATCGGCATGGGGGCGACGGTGCTCGACACCGCGGTGGTGGGGGCCGAGGCCATGATCGGAGCCGGCGCGGTGGTGCCGCCTGGGACTCAGATCCCGCCTCGAACCCTCTGGCTGGGGGCACCGGCGCGGTACAAGCGAGATCTGCGCGCCGACGAGCTCGCGCATCTGAGAGTGAGCGCATCTCACTATCGAGAGCTTGCGCAGCGCGACCTGGCGATGGGAGTCTGAGGATCCTTTGACGCGACGCGCACACAGCCTGGTCACGATCGTCAGCTGCACCGTCGGCCTGTTGCTGGCATCCGCCGCCTGGAGCCCGCGAGCGCAGGCCTTCGAGACCGAAGACGGGACGTACTTCACCGTCGATGTGCTGCTCAGCGGCGGGATCGTCATGGAGTGGGCCAACCCCGACCAGGCGGGCAACACCTTCGGGCTGACCGTCGGCTTCGACTGGGCCTACTTCCGGGTCGCCCTGGGGGTCTCGGGGGTGCTGCCAGCGTCCAATGTCGAAGGCGCCCACGAGGCCGTCTGGGTGGAAGCCTGGGGCCTCCCTTTTGCGCCACTGATTCCGGACTCGAATGCCCAACCGTACGTGGTCGTCGGGGTGGGCGTGCTGACCGCCGACGCTATCGACACTCCTCGAGCGCCTGACCAGATTCCCCCTCCGGCGGTCCGATGGAGCCCGCGAAACCCTCGGCTCCTCGGGATGCTGGGGGTTGGGGTCACCTACGGCGATGTTCAAGGGATGTTCGTGGCATTCGACTTCCGCGCGTACAATCACACCCACGGCGGGTTCAATTTGAGCGCGGGCTACCGCTTCTGATTTCGGCTCGGATCCCCCATCGACGCATGCCCTGAGCTCGGGGACGTCACTACGCACGGGGCCCGTCGGAGGCCGCTTCGCCGATTGTTTGCCTTTTTTGGGCTGGGATGTTGTTGCTCGGAGTGTTAGACAGGAGGTTCCATGGAATCTCCCCGAGCTCATCTGACCCTCAGCAATTGCCAAGGACGCTGCGGTCTCTTGCTCTGGACCCGGTCGGCCCCTGGGCGGGCTGCGGCGGCACGCCCTTCGGAGGTGGAGGGCTTGCCCCCGGAGCTGCGCTCGGCCTTCGCGAGGGGGACCTGGCTGAAAGACGTGGGGCTGATCGGTCCGGGTCGGACGCCCAAGACCGCCCGGAAGCTGACACCGTTCGAGGTCTCTGGGTGGTGGCTGGGGGCGTCCGGCTCCGCCACCGCGCTGGCCGCCCTGTCCATGACTCAGCTCCGGGAGCTGGCCTCCAGCGTGGGGGTCTGGGCGCTCGCGTCGAAGTGGGTCGTCGAAGCGGTGTTTCGGGAGCTGATCGTCCCTTCCCTGAGGCCCAACGAGCTCGACGGTGAAGCCACAGCGCCACCGAACGACGAGACACCCAAGTGGGATGCCCGTTGGCAGCTCGCCCCTGTGCGGCCGGAGGACCGCACCCGGCTGGCCGATCTTGCGGCGGCACTTCCCGGGGTCGCGCGAGCCCATCCGGTGGATGACGAAGGCAACGTCCTGACGGCCGCCAGCGCGTTGGATATCTACATGAACTGCGCGGCGGACGGGCTGATGCGCGCGCCGACGGCGAAGACCGCCCCTCGGCCAGCAGAGGGAACAAAGTGGGTGATGCGGATGGGCGCGTCGCTCGCCGGCCCCGACGCCAACTTCGAGCTCAAGACCCTGGCCGACCGAACCCTGCCGAGGGCGATGTCCACCTGGATCGACCCGGTGGCCGCACTCTCCAACCCTGATCGGGCGCTCATAGGTTTCCGACTGGAAGAGCCCAAGAGCGACGAGCTGCCGTGGAGAGTGAGCTTCCACCTCGTGGACGGCGTGGGCGAGACGCGTGTCGCTCTGGCCGACCTCCTCCTCGGTCAGCGGCGGGCGGTAGCCACGGCTACCAAATGGACGCGTCCGCAGGAGACGCTCTTGGGGGCCCTTGCTCGCTGCGCTTCGGTGTTTTCACCGTTTGAGCGGGCGCTCGGCGCCAAACTCACACCAGGCGTGTCTCTCGGCGCGGCGGAGGCCTGGGATTTCTTGACCAACGCTGGCCTGCAGCTCGAGAGAGCGGGTTACTTCGTGGAAGTGCCTCGCGCACTCTCCAAAGTCGGTACGCGACGGGTCCGCGGGCGCATGCGCGTCGGCGTCCGCCCCGACATACCCAATGCGCCCTCGGAACGTGAGCGTGGGCTGCTCGCCGGCCTGGTCCACTTCAAGTGGGAGGTGAGCCTCGGCGATGACACACTGACTGCACGGGAATTTGCCAATCTGGTGGCAACAAATGCTCCGCTGGTGCTGCATCGGGGCCAGTGGGTCGCAGTCGATCCGGCCGACATCGAGCGGCTGCGGGCGCTGATGCAGAAGGGCTGTGGAACTCTGGACGCGGCCGAGGCGCTGCGCCTGGCGCTGGCGGGTGAGGTCCAAATCGATGAATTGGAGGGGATCACTGCGAAGGTCGTCACGGACGGCCCGGTGGAGCGAGCGCTGAAAGCGCTCTTGGAGGGTCCCGAGGCCTTTCGTCCGGCTGCCGACGAGGAGTTGGAGCCCCCCGACGGGCTATGCGCGACGCTCCGGCCTTACCAAACTCGGGGTTATGCCTGGCTGGAGAGCGTGACCTCGACGGGGCTCGGAGCATGCCTGGCCGATGACATGGGACTCGGAAAGACCGTCCAGCTGCTGGCCCTGCTTCAATATGTCGCAGAGGCGCGGATCAAACGACGCTTCCTGGTGGTGTGTCCGACATCGGTGATCGGCAACTGGGCCCGGGAGATTTGGCGATTCACCCCGGAGCTCAATTGCATCATTCATCATGGCCCGAGCCGGGCCTCGACGCTCAAGCAGCTCAAAGAACGTATGGATGGCGATCGCCCCAACGAAGGCGCGGTCGTCGTGACCAGCTACGCGCTGGTGCGAGGCGACCAGAAGCTGCTGTCGCGGTTCACCTTCGACGCCGTGGTGCTTGACGAGGCCCAGAACATCAAGAACCCGGAGGCCGGTCAAAGTCGGGCTGTTCGGAAGCTCTCAGCCCGGCGCATCATCGCTCTGACCGGGACGCCTGTCGAGAACCGACTCACCGAGCTGTGGTCTATCATGGACTTCCTGAACCCAGGGTTGTTGGGAAGCCTCCACGCGTTCAAGAAGAGCTTCGCCATCCCGGTCGAGCGCTACGGGGACACGGAGGCGGCTGAGCAACTCCGTAGGATCACATCGCCGTTCATCCTGCGGCGGCTCAAGAAAGACCCGAACATCGCCCCGGAGCTGCCGGACAAAGACGAGATCGTTCGATATTGCGTGCTGACGCGCGAGCAGGCGTCGCTGTATCAGAAGACGATCGACCTGGGGATGGAGGAGATCCAGGGGCTCGAGCAAGGGATGCGACGCCGGGGGCGGGTCCTCGCCATGCTCACCCAGCTCAAACAGATCTGTAATCACCCGGCCCATTACCTGAAAGACAAGAAGGTCAAACCGGCTCGCTCGGGCAAAGCGCTGCGCTTCATGGACCTGCTGGACAACGTCCTGGATGCCGATGGCAACGCGCTTATCTTCACGCAGTATCGGGAGATGGGGGAGATCCTTCAGGGCATGATCACGGCCAACGAGCTGGCTCCGAGCGCACCATTTCTACATGGGGGGCTGTCGCGGGCTGCGCGCGAGAAGTTAGTGAAGAACTTCCAACATCCGGCGGGACCGCCGGTCATGATCGTGTCGCTCCGAGCCGGCGGCACCGGGTTGAACCTGACCCGCGCCAACCATGTGTTTCACTATGATCGGTGGTGGAACCCGGCGGTCGAAGACCAGGCCACGGACCGCGCATTCCGCATTGGCCAGACGCGGGACGTGACGGTCCACCGGATGGTCTGTCAGGGGACCTTGGAGGAGCAAATCCATCAGATGCTCGAAGAGAAACGCTCGCTGGCTGAGCAGGTCATCGAAGCCGGCGAGCGCTGGCTGTCCGAGCTCGACGACACTGACCTGACCGAGCTGATCACGCTGGGCCGGGCCGCGACGTTCGGGGAAGAGGGCCTATGAACCTGGACGGCTGGATGGCGCTGCGGTGGCTGGATGTCATCCACGAGATGCCCGAGCTGCGCAAAGTCGTCCGTCGCGGGCGAGTGCTGGCACGGAAGAAGGCCGTCGACCGGCTCGAGGTGTCGCATGGGCTCGTCACCGCTGAGGTCAAAGACGATGGCGGGGCTACTCTGAGCGTGCGGATTCGACAGTCTCCGCTGGAGGACGAGGTCTGGGATGAGGTCCTCGACCAGTTGGCCGAGGACGCCCACCATTCCGCGTCCCTGCTCGCGGGCCGGGTGACCGAAGAGTGCGCCGAGGTCTTCGACCTGGCGGGGATCGACCTCTTCCCCTTCGATGTCCGAGACATGACCACCTTCTGCACCTGCCGGGACGCCGGCGTCCTGTGTCGCCACGCTGCGGCCACGCACCATGCTCTGGCCCACGCCATCGAGCTGGACCCGTTCCTGCTGTTCCTGTTCCGCGGTCTGGACCGAGACGACCTGCTTCGGAAGCTGCGGGAGCGCCGAGGCGTCCCTGGTGCGACGGCAGACGCGGGGCAGGAAGGGTCCACCTCGCGTCTGGAGTGCGAGGACGGGGAGGCGCTCATGACGGGATTCTGGGAGCGCGGGGTGGTTCCGCACTTGGCGTTTCGTTTGGAGGCCGATGAAGTAACCGACGAGCACATGGTCGCGCTTCCTATCGTTCGAGCGCTTGGCCAGGCTCCCGGCGGGTTGAGCGCAGATGCGGTGGTGGCGGTGTTGGCGCCAATCGTCGCGATGGCGCAACGGAGGGTGGCCGAGATCGTCGAGCAGGCGAGCAGCGCCGACACTCCGCTGATGAGCAGCGAGACACCCGACACCGAGAAGCTCGACGAGATTCTCGTCGCGGCCGCACACCAGCACGGCGAGCTGACGACGACGTTCGTGTCCGAGGCCATGGGGGTGTCGCGGCAAAAGGCGCGAAAATACCTTCAGTGGCTGGTCGAAGAAGGGCGTCTCACGGTGTCCGGGAAAGCGCGAGGGACCAAATACCTCCCCGTCTGACGGTCTGATTCCGCTGGTCGAATCGGTTGAACGCACCCTCCTGGGCTATCTCGCCACCGGGCGTTGCTCGACCTCGACATTGCGCAGCCAAGACTTCGGTCTCGTGCCCTGGCGACACCGAAATAGCCTGGCGCATAACGCGTCCAAGCAAATTGACCGGCTCCATCAGTGGACGCCGACTGTCAGGGTCTGACATCCAAGAACGACGCTCGGTCGACCACCAGCAACAGCCTATCGAGGTTGACGCCGCCTGGGCTGAGCAGGTCACCCAGGGAGATCCCTTCGGCGAAGTCGAGGCTGTTGATCAACAGGAGCTGCAGGTCCGTCGTCCTGTCGGCCGCGGCCGACCCCAGCAGCTCCTCGGGGACAGGCACCGTGTAGTCGGTGGTGCCGTTGAGCCAGATGTTCCAGTTGACGCCCTGCTTACCCTTGAACAGTACCCGCGTCGACTCGGCCCCGGCGGGCGTGCTCACGGTCACCTGGCGAGTGGTCGCGTCGTAGGTCGAGCCACTGGCGAAGGGCATGAACTCCTGCAGCGGTAGGTCGGCGGGCAGCGGCTCCCCGAGCGGCGCCCGGTTGAGCAGCGCGCTGCCGGCGTCGCGCCGGGTCGACCCACCTCCCGGATCGATGGACAGCGCGACCAGGGCCGACGCGTATCGCGCCGTCACGCCCGCCAGCCCGCTGTGCATCGGCGCGTACGCCAGCGTGTAGGGGTCGATCTCCGAGGTCTTGTCGTCGGCATCGGCGACGCCGTCCGGGCTGTTGGTCTCGGCGTTGGTGGTATCTGCACCGGCGTTGAGCCCCATCGGCACGAAGGTCCCGTCAGCTCTCAGCGCACCCGCGAG
>JAAZYN010000014.1:0-16772 GCA_014239625.1 Myxococcales bacterium
CATCTGGGTGGGTGTATGCTCCCCACAGCCAGTCTCGCATGGTCTCGCCGTCGACGGCGGTGCCCCACAGGTCCTCTCTCAGGCTCACCACGTGGACGCTCTCGTCGGACACGCTGGTCAAATAGAAGCTGATGCCCGGCAGGTCTCGGTTGTCGCAGTAGGTCTTGCGCATGGTGTTTATCCAGAACGCCCTGTCGGAGAAGTAGGCGTCTGACATCTGCGTGTCATCCAGCGGGTTGCTGAGCAGCATCATCTGCTGCTCGGGCACCTGCTTGAGCCGTGGCGAGAGGGCCGCGTAGAGCACGTCACCGACCGCGCAGTCGCCCACGAAGCAATAGGGCGGGAGCAGCGGGCGGGTGCCCCACGCGGGTATCTTGACCAGGCCGAGGCCGGCGATGCCCAGGAGCTCTCCGTTGTCCAAGGCCAGCCCAGCGTCGGGGAAGGCGATGGTCCTCGGCCACTGCAGGTCGTCGAGCATCCA
Source organism: Myxococcales bacterium (assembly GCA_014239625.1). Classification (GTDB taxonomy): domain Bacteria; phylum Myxococcota_A; class UBA9042; order PHBI01; family JAAZYN01; genus JAAZYN01. The sequence continues at coordinate 482 of JAAZYN010000014.1, forward strand.
GTGATAGTTGTAGATCGTCCCATAGCCCCCGGCGGACCAGCCGCCCAGCATGGCGACCAGCTGGTCCGGGCGGAACCCTGGCCCGGCCATGGCGTCCATGGTGTGCCACAAGACGTCGCGCACCATCCGCACCGCCGTCCGGAGGTTGAGCGAGCCGAACCGCGGCACGGAGAGGTTCTCGAAGGTCTCGACGACACCGCCGCCAGCGAAGACGTCTTGGGTACAGTAGGGCAGGTACACGTGGGTCCAGTCAGCATATGGGCTGACCTGCAGGTCGTTGGAGGTGATGGCCACTTCGTAGGGCGCGTCGTTTTCGTCCGTCGCGCTGAAGAGCTCCGCCGGCTTGGTCGAGCAGTCCTCCTCGAAGACACACACGCCGCCTCCCTGGAGCCCGATGAAGACGCGATCGAGGGGCGCGCCCTCCGGCGCCAGCTTGACCCAGAAGGCGTAGTCCGAGCCGTCACCGCACTGGGTGTCGAAGGCCGCGCTGTCGATGGTCACCTGGACCCACTCCCCACGCTTGCCTTCGAACTGAACGAAGCTGGGCCCGCACGTCAGAGGGATGTCTCCGGTGTCCAGGTGCCCTGCAGCGGCCAGGCAGTCGACCTGATGCTGAGCTCGCTCCACGTAGGTGTCCGGGTCGAGCGCGATGAGCGACCCGAGGCTGGGACAGGCCTCGGAGACGTCGGTCTCCGCGAGGGCGGCCGCAGTCGCCCGGGACTCCGCCAGCTGCGCGATGTCACAGCTGGAGTCCAGGGCGCACTCGGAGACCGACTCCAGCCCGCCCCGCAGGAGGTCGCGTGCCGTCGCGTGAGCGCTCGACAAGCAGGCCCGCGCTTGGTCATCGGCGGTGGCCCAGACGGCGCCCTGGGGCCCTCCGAAGGTCCGCCAGGCCAGCGAGTCGGCCTCGGACGTGCAGGCGTTGTGCAGCCGGCCCACGAGGTCATCGACGGACCGCTTACCGAAGTCCCCTTCCGTGCAGCGCTCGCGGACCGCCCCCTCCAACGCCGCTGCCGCCTCCGTGTACGCGCTCGAGGTGGGGTCACAGGCGGTGTTCGCGGTGTCATAGCACGCCGCCGTGGCTTCCCCTCGGGCCGACAGGCACGCCCCCAGGGCGGCCGGCACCGTCTCGGCGCAGGTCGGCGTGGATGGTGGGCCGTCACCCGGGTCCGCTCCGTCAGACGGGCACCCCGCCGTCAGCAGCGCGATGCTCAAGCTCGCGGCCAGGAGGTGGAGGTGGCGTCGGGCTGGGAACATCTCGGGTCTCATCATGGTCATGAGGATGAACCGACATGTATCGGCGCTCAATGGAAACTTCGGCCCGGGCGGGTCTCGGTGTTACCCACCTTCGAGAGGTCCTGAGCTGATCCGCCGGTCAGAGCGTTGAACACGCCCTCTGGGGCTATCAAGTGGCGGCCTCGATGGCGCGCTGAAACGACTCTCCGCCTCGCGGCGCGGCAGCAACGACATCGCCTGGCGGATGCCGCGCGGGGCATCTCTTGAGGTGCGTCCGCCGCACCCCATCGGAGAGCCGCCGTCCTGCGGGGACATCGCCGCCGAGCTGCGGTGAGACATGCGGTCTCGGCGCTTCTGAGGACCGGTCCGCGCGGTCGGGGCGGCTGTGACTGTGGGAGCGATGGGTTCAGTCGTCGTCGTACTCACGGACGACCCTGCCGAGTGACTCCAGCTGCGCGCGGCATGCGGCCTTGAGGTGACGCTGTTCCAGCCGCTCGCCGTCCTCGCACGCGAGATAGGCGGCGCGCAGCAGCGCGTTTTTGATGTACCCGCCGCTGAGGTCGTACTCTTCGGCCAGCTCCTCGAAGTCGACGTCATCACCGACCGGCGTGGCCGCCGGGCACAACACGCGCCAGATACGCTCTCGCTCCTCCACCCCAGGCGCCGGGAAGCTTACCCGGTACTGGATGCGCCGCTGGAGCGCCGAATCCAGTCCGCTGTAAAGGTTGGTCGTGAGGAAGGTGATGCCGTCGTACCGCTCGATCTCCTGCAGCAACAGGTTGACCTCCATATTGGCGAAGCGATCGTTGGCGCTGGTGACTTCGGTGCGCTTGCCGAACAGCGCGTCGGCTTCGTCGAATAAGAGCAGCGCCCGCGCCGACCGCGCCTGCTGAAAGATGGCGGCGATGTTGCGCTCGGTCTCGCCCACCCACTTGCTCACCACGTTCGGGATGTGCACCCGGTACAGCGGCAGCTTGAGCTCGTGAGCGAGGATCTCGGCGGTGAACGTCTTGCCCGTGCCGGGGGGGCCATCGAAGAGAATACACAGGCCTTTGCCGGTCGACAGGGTGTCGCCAAAACCCCAACTGCCCAAGACCTTTTCGCGATGTCGGCACGCCGCGACCACCTCATTGAGCTTCTTTTGCGCCGGCTCCGCGAGCACCAGTCGGTCGAGCCCGAAGCGCTGCGTCGAGCGCTGCGCGAGGTCATCGAGCCGGCCCGCCAGCTGCGCATCCGAGGCCTCTCGGAGCAGCTCCATGGTCAGCGCGCCGGTGCCTCGGACCTCCATCTTCGCCAGCGCGAGCATCACCGCGTTGCGTATCCGTGCGCCGCTGATCTCGTAGGCTGAGGCCAACGTCTCCACGTCCACGTCGGAGGCCATCGGAGCCTCTGGCGGCAGGTGCACCATCCATATCTCGGCGCGCGCTGTGACGTCGGGTGGCACGAAGTCGATCCGGCTCTGGATTCGCCGCTCCATCGCGAAATCGATAGCGGTGGGGTTGTTCGTGGTGAGCAGCAGCACCCCGTCGTGGTCATCGAGGCACTCGAGCAGCGCGAGGAAGTTGGGGTTGCGGTTGTCGAGCAGGGACTCGCAGTCCTCGAGCAGAGCCACGGCCTCGCTCATCGACGCGACGCTCAAGGCCTCGCTGAGCACGCCCCTGACGTGCTCTCCAGCGGTAAGCAGCCGCGACGTGTGGATGCGGAGGATGGGGCGCCGCAGCCGGTTGGCGATGGCGTGAGCGAGCATGGTCTTGCCGGTGCCCGGCGGCCCCGCGAAGAGCAACACGAGGCCGCGAGCCCGAGGCATCACTCGGGCATATCCCCATCCATCCAGCGACTTGTGGATCCGCGGCGTGCCCGCCACCAGCTCCCAGATCTTTTGCTTGTCGTCTTCCGGCAGCACCACGTGCGACCAATCGTGCAGCGGCGACACCAGCTCGCAGTAGCGTGACAGGGGGCCGGAGTCGAGGCTGCGCCCCAGCGCATACGCCATCAGCGCCTCGGTGGGGCGTATCTCCAGATCTTGGCTCTCCATCCCCACCGCCCGTGGCTGCACCGACAGTAACCCGTGGCGGGCCAGTGGCGCGGTGGGCGTCAAGAGGCGCCTGGACGCCAGACGCTCCGCGGGATCGTGAAACAGCAGCCCCAAGATCGCGTCGGCCGTGAGAGCGGGGACCATCCACTCTGCCCTCGCGTGGATGATGGCGTCACGGAGGTCCGGCTCGATCTGAGCCGCCAGGACGACCACCAGGATGTCGACCTCCTCGTCGCGCAGTCCTAACCGCGCTTGCAGCTTCGCCAGGGGATGCCCGCCCGCCCCATCGCCCTTGGAGTGGGCTCGCTGTGCCCGGCTCCACCAGGCTCTACGCATGGTCTTGCAGGCAGTGGTGGCGGCGCGGATCTTCTCGTCGGAGGCGCCGGCCCGGCGCTGTTGCCGGATCTCCAGGTTGATCTTGACGAGCTTCAAGGCCTCGACGAGCGGACCGTCGACGAGATTCGGTGGCGTGTTCAAGGGCTGCATGCTGACCCCTCCTCCCGAGCGTGATCCAACGCGCTCTGAGGAGCTCGCGTTTGTAGGGGGAACGCCGGTCCCAGGAGCAACCGGCCGAGCCTGCCAAGAGGTCCAGTCGAGCTCGTGGTGGCGCGAGGGCGTCGCGGGTCCCCCGGCGGTCGCGCCGCCGCTGTTCGCCCGATGTTGGTCTCGTGGCGTGGAACCTCTTGCATACGGTGCGTGCTGGGGTAATCCTTGCAACGCCTGACCGGCGGCGAGCCGACACCCATCCAGTGGCCTGGGAGCACTCCAACGTGAACGACAGCGACGGCGCGCAGCAGCGCCAGACTCAGAGTCCTGTGCAGGTGATGCAGGTGCTCATTGATGGGCGCGGCTGGCCCTACACCCCCATGCCCGAGCTCGGCGGCGGCCTGCGCGTCGACTTCTCGGGCACCAGCGGCAACTGGGCGTGCCTTTGCTTGGAGGCCGGCGAAGGCCACGGGATCGTGCTGATCTCCATCTGCCCCGTGGCGTGCCCAGCAGAAGCTCGCCCCCGCGCCGCCGAGTTCTGCCTGCGGGCCAACCAGGCGCTCGTGTTCGCCAGCCTCGAGCTGGACTTCGACAGCGGTGAGGTGCGTCTCAAGAGCAGCCTGCCGACGCCCCAGGGCGCCTTGACGCCGGAGCTGGCGGCCACGCTGCTGGAGACCAACCTGGCGATCTTCGACCGTCACCTGCCAGCCCTGCTCGGAGTGATGTACGGCACGACGACCCCGACAGACGCTCTCGCAGAGCTGCTGACGGCTCGTTGAACGGGAGGTCCTCCGTCGAGGTAGGTCGCGCGTAGCGAGGGCCGCAAGGCTCACTGGGTGTTCCGGTCAGCCACGACAGTGCTCGCCGAGCCACCGGTACTCCGGGAAGATGCGCAAGAGGTGTTTGGCGGCATAGTAGCGCCGGTATTCCGGAAGGAAGTTCGAGTACTTGGGCACCAGCTCCCTCAGCATGGTCTCGAAGCCCGTAGGGTTCCTCTCGACCTTCTCGATGTAGTCCTTGAGCTGACGGTACTCGTCCGCCTTCCCGTCGCGCCGAAACCAGTTCCAGGCTTCCGAATCGTCCCTGGGGTAGAGGTGGCTGATGCGAGGACCGGGCGTTCGGCCCTGCAGGACCGCGGATGAACCGTCGAGCATAGCCCTTACGGCACCCTTGCAGTGCCTCTCCTTAAGCTCGACTTTGAGCCAGGTTCCGTAGGCCTGCTGCGCTGCCGTCGGGCTGACCAGCTTGTCGAGGTCGTCGAACACCCGGTCGGCGCTTTTGATCTGCTCTCTCGAGTCGCGATTGAGAGTGTTCCAGAACGCGATCTCCTCTCGGAGGCCCGTCACCCTTCTTTCGAGCGCCCTCGCCGCGGGCTGCTTCAGTCTCCCGCCCGCCGTGACCAACTGCCGGAAGTCGCGCGCAGTCAGCTTCTCGTGGTCTTGAAGGTAGCGGAAGAGACCGGACGAATCATCCGCGAGCGCACTCAAGAAGGGAGCGTCGTAAGCCCCCTCCTCAGCGAACTCGGTCTTCAGGGGCTTGCCAGCAGCCCAGCGCGCAAAACTACCGTCGCCTCCGGACAACACGCTGTCTGCACCCTTCGCCAAGGCCGTCGTCGCCCTGACGCCGATCCCCGCGCTTACCAGCCGCTCGACGATGCCCATGAAGGTCCGCTGCTCGTTGCTTGGCGGACTGAGAGCGTTGAATCGGTCCCGCGCATGGTCGACCGAGGTGATCGCCTGTTCGCTGCCCCGTGTGCGATACTGGGACCGACGCCCGTCAGTGTCCTCGTTGTAGCCCTCCTTGTGCAGTTTCTCGGAGACGGCCAGCTGCCCCTTGAGCCCCGAAAAATGGCGATTCAGGATGTCCACGGCCGCCGTGGTCGTCGAGTTCCCACCCGTCCCGAGCGCATTGGCGTCGAGCGCTTGCCGGATGTGGTGGGTCTCGGGCCTCTCGACCTCCTTCAAGTACGTCGTCAACGGCAAGCCGTTGCTCTTGAAGACCTTCCACACGAGGTGGGTCGGTCCCGCTTTGTGCAGCCCAGCTGTGACCGGTCTTTCACGCGCCGCTTCGGACTTCCAGTCGCCGTCACGCAACGCGTGGGTCGCCAACCCCAGGAGCGGGCTCATCACTTCCTGGCCCGGGCTCACGTCGCGGATGCCCGTGACGGTGGACACGTAGGACCGCTGGTGTGGCGTCAGCTCGGTGAGGGCTTCGAAGCGGTCGAGCACCTCCTCGACGGACCTGAGCGCCCAGTTCTCGAACTTGGCGATAGCTTTCTCCTCATCAGTGGAGATGCAGACATCGTAGGGACGATTGTCGGAGTCCCTCTTCTCTGTGTAACGGAGTTGGGTCTTCTTGCGCAGCCTCGCGATATCGGCCAGCTCACCGCTCAGTCCCGGGACGAGATCGGAGAGACGGCGCGTCACCGTTTCTCTGTGCCTCTCTCCGCAACGCTCCACGAGCTGACGGAACCAGCGCGGTCGTCGTTTTTCGACCGTCTTGAGGTACTCGGTGACCACCCTCAGCTCGCTGTCGTCACCTTCGGCGAAAAAGATCCAGTCGATGCTATCGGGGCTGGCGGCCATCAGAGCGTCGGCCACCGGCGTGCCGCGACCCGTCACCGTCTCGAAGCCTTGAGTCAGCACCGGGAGCACGGCGGGGATGGGGGACCGCCCCGCGATGAGCATGAAACGGTAAAACAGGGTGAACTCTTGAGAGGTGTTGTCTCCGTCCTCCATCGCCGCCCGCGCCTGCGCGATCGGGCTCTCGAAGCGCTCGCGGGTCTCGCGGGCGGTTTGTTGGATGCCCCGTTGTCGCTGAGCCTCTCGTTCATGGGTGCGGCCGCCGCGTCCAAACAAGCGGGCGATCGCGCCCAATGGGAGATACAGCGGCGCGTAGTTATCCCACTCGCGCATGGCCGCTTCGGCGTTCTGGCCTCGTTGTCTGGCGCGGTTTCCGATCTTGGTCCGGACCGCGCCGTCCTTCTGGAACTTCGCTACGTCGAAACCGTCGAACTCCTTGAGGTCCGGCTGCGCGTCGAACTCTACACCGCTGTCGTTGGCCTCCGTGAGCGCCTGTTCAGCCCCGCTGCGCCAGAAGCGGGCCCAGTTCGCCAGGCGTCCCGCGTAGTCCGCCCCAACCCGAAGCCAGCTGTTGGCCGTGTGGGCGAAGGCTCGGGCTTTCTTCATGATGGCTGAGCCGAGGCGCTCGATGAGCGCCCACTTGTCCGACAACCAATCTTTCACGCCGGCAAGCTTGGAGACCGCCTGGTCTTTGAGACTCACAAGGTCGAAGGCGCCGCCCTGGGAAGCCGCCAGCGACCCGCTCGGCGTGCTGTCCTTGGTGGGGACGGTGCGCTCCTCGACGGCGGTCTGCTGATTGGTCGGTTCTTCGGCCTCGGCGGCGTCCTCCAGCCTGTCGCCGGTGGGCCCCTCGAGGGCCGGCTTCGGCCCATGGAGACGCCCGAGCTCATACCGAAAGTCCATGATTTTCTTCGGCTTCATGAGTGGCCATTTGCCGATCGAGAGGTCGGCAAAGCGCTTGGTGTAGCCGAGGGCCGTGCCGTGCAGGCTGAGGGTCGGCTCGATGGCCGCCGACATGCAGAGCGGGGCCGAGATCGCCGCGCCTCCATCCATCTCGCCCTGGCGATAGCGCAGCTCGCCTTCCAGCTTCGGCGTCACCTGCGCTTTCATCTTCAGAGGCAGCCCCAAGCTGCCTTGGACGCTCGCGATCTTGGGATAGATCAGGGCCGCGCCGATCCCGATGCTGGGACCGCCTTCCAGCGAAGCGAAGAGATCGCCGCTGACGATCGGCTGAACCTGTGCCGAGTCGAAGGTGAGCCCGCCGCGCTCGCTGCTCTCGTTCTTTCGGATGCCTTGAATGGATGCGGTGCCAGCAAGCTGGATGCCACGCTCGGAGCCGTAGTCGAGGGCGACGCTCCCTCCCAGCGACCCGAACAGGGTGATCGGCACCGGCGCTAACGCTGCGAGCGGGAAGTCGGCTGCCCATGGGCCCGCGATGGGTCGGGGGTTCGTGCTCGGCCCCACCACCGGGGTAGGGTTGAGCGCGAGCGTGGCGTCGACGCCGGGCGGCGCGTCAGGGTCTCCACCCGAATCTGCATAGGACAGAGTCGCTTTGCCGCTGACGTTGTCGCTCAAGCGCGCGTCCACCGAACCCCGGAAGCCGAACGCGTTTTCGCGGGAGGAGTCGTAGGTCGCCGCGACCTCGCCCCAGAAGCGGCTGCTCTCGGTGCGCTCGCCGAACTTGACCGCCCCCGTCGCAGACAAGACCCCAGCGGCGTACTTCAGGCCCATGTTGGTCTCGGTGGTCCCGAGGTTGACCCCGATGGCCCCGCCGAATCCCCACGGATGCTCCGGTTTGTTGCCGTCGAAGGCCCCCGTAAGGCTCTTGAGGGTGAGCCAGCTCTTGGAGCCCATCCGCTGCTCGGCGAGCGTGATCTCTCCGCTGTAGACGTTGTCTTTGGCCTGCCCTGTCAGCCTCAGCGCGCGCCGCCCGACGCCCGGAAGATCAACCCTCATGTCCTTGCCGTTCACCGCTCCATTGACCTTGCCATCCTCATAATCGAGGTGGGCGTCGAGCTGGCCCCAGACAAAGGGCGTGGCGTCGGGCACGCGGAGGCGGTCGTTGGCGATCTCCAGCGAGCCCTTCTTGAGCTTGAGCCGTGAGCCGAAAGAGCCCGCGCTCGTGGCGCTCTCCGTGAGATGCACCATCACCTCCGGGCTGCTCGGCGTGGAGTCGCCGCTGACGGGCGGCGGTTGCGACACCTCAGGGGCGCTCGCGGCGCCGTCGGCGAGCTCCGCCGACCCACGCACCAGCCCCACCATGGGGACGATCCCCTCTAGGGAGCCCCCTCCGCTGAACCCGCCGGTCCCCATATCGTAGGTCAGGTCGTTCAACGACAGCTTGATCGGCTGCCGGGTCGACGGGCTCTCGCTCGTCTCGACCGGCGAAGAGCTGAACACGGCTCGCTGGCCGTTGGCGCGAAAGGTGGCGTCGATGGGGCCGAAGCCTGGCACGGCGCCGAAACGAGCGGCCCCGCCCAGGGTCAGCCCGGAAGGGCCGTAGCCCCCGGTGAAGCTCGACAGCCTGAGCCCGGGAACGGTCACGTCGCCCGTCGCCGTGAACTCCAAGCCGCCCGAGTCATAGGCCACTTTGGCGGCCACGTTGAGCCCGGCGAGACCGATCACGCCCGCTCCGCTGGCCCAGAATGCTCGGTCCTTCTCTCCAAACTCCAGGGCGCTCAAGGTGACCCCCGGAGCCATCGGCACGGGCGCGGTCAGGCCGGCCTTCCAGGACGGGTTGAGGTCTTTGTCAAAGGAGACGTCGGCCCGGGCCGACGGCGCGCTGGGTAAGGCGGGCAGGCTGGCGAGGATGGACAGGCTGCCCTCCGCCTCCTCTTGGCCCACCTGTAGCTGCCCCATCACTTGAGCCGTCACCAGCGGGCTGCTCGTCGGGTAGTTGACCGTGTTGCTCTCGAGACCCAGCTGGAGCGCCTCCAGCTTGTTGTTGGCGATGCTGAGTTGGGCGACGGCGGAGCCCAGCGAGCCGAGCTTCGCCGCGACCTGTCCGATGGCGGAGAACCCGGCCTGTTCAGACCAATCGGCGGCCATGAGCTGGGCCGAGAAGACGTTGCTGTCGTCACCAAAGAGGAGGCCGTCCATCCCGTGGAGGCGCCAGGTCTCGCCGTCAGCTCGGTCGAAGACCGCCTGAATAGGCTTCTTGGAGGCCAGCGAGATCCCGGCGATGGTCGGAGGCAGGCCCGCTCCTTCGGGAGTCTTCTGGAAGGTGACCTGGGTCAGCGCGTTGGGCAGATTTTCGAAGCCGCCGGAGAGGGTGGCTGGCACGGGTACACCGGCCAGTATCTCGCCTCTGCGGAAGGGTGCGCCACTGAACCGGGGCTCCACCACGTTTGAGCTGACCGGCAGCTTCAGGCCATCGAGAGTGCCCAGGCCTTTGAGATAGATGGAGGCGATGAGCTCGCCCGACAGCTCCTTACCGTTGTCGGACAGGGACAGGGCGTCCCCCTGGAATTCCTGGAGCACGAGATCATCGCGAAGGGTGTTTCCGGCGGGCGCGAACCACGCCTGCAGGGATGGAGATGTCAGCACCTGCGCCCTGATCCTGGCGCCGTTCAGGGTGAGGTCCACCTCTCCCGTCTGGTGGTTGAAGGCGTCCGATGGGGCTGCCCCCGTGCCCACCTGCAGCGCCTTTTGGAGGCCGCTCAAGCGCGCCGGGCCGACGCCCGGCACCCCGAGGAGCTGCTCGATGGTCGTGAATCGTCCGTCCGGGAGTGACCCCCGGTGGGTAAGGATCGCCGCGGCCAGCTTCGGTCCGATCCCGTCGATCGCTTCGAGGCCAGGCTGGTCGACCGTGTTGACGTCCTTCTTGGTGGACGGTGTCGCCTCTTCGACGGGTGACCCCAGTGTCACCAGGGGTTCGATACGGTCGAAAGTGGCCTTGCCGATACCGCTGACGTCGAGCAGCTCGCGGGTGTCACGGAAGCGCTCGATACCGGCCCGGTGAGCCTTGATGGCGGCGGCCTTGGAGGGGCCGACGCCGGGGAGCTCCTGGAGCTTGGCCTCCAGCGTCTCCAGGGCGCCGTTGAGGTCGACCGAGGGCTGCCCCGAGCTGCCGTCTTCGACGTCCTCCTGATAGGCCCCGGCGATGGTCTTCACCAGCCGCACGACGTCTAGATAAGAGTCACCGGTAAAGTCCGCGACGAAACCCTCGACGTTGCTCCAGAACGTCTCGCTTACGGAGGCCAGGTCGACCTTCGCGTGGTCTTGGACCCACTTGACGAAGGTCTCGAGCTGATCCAACCCCACCGAGATGATGCTCCCTACCTTCTCCAGGAGCACTCGCAGGGTGTCCAACTGTTGGAACCAAGGCTCCTGCCCGACGGCGGTCTGGAGCCCCTGCCACAGCTCGGTCGTGTCGCCGAACTCCGGAGGCGCTTGGTCGGTGGGGGCCGAGGTGTCTGCTTTGACCGTCCCCTGGCTGGGCACGGGCTCGGTGTCGGGCACCACGCCAGATGAGCTCGCGTCGCCGCGTGTGATCTCCTGGTCGGTGGGCAGCTCGACGGTGGTCGCCGTCTCACCAGGGGTCAGCAGGGCCTTGAGATCGACTCCGAAGTCGCAGACCTTGGTCGGCTCCACCAACATCAGGGTCGCGAGCGGGCTGCCTTCTTTCGCGCCACTTTTGATGGCGCCGCCCAGGGCCGTGAAGTCGAAGTAGGGGATCGCCGCCCCTCCCATGGCGAACACGAGGGGGGCGGAGAGGCTCAGCTCGCTGGCGAGGCCGCTGTCGGTCATGTTCAAGGTCGTCGACTGCATCAGGTTGGCCGCCAAGGTCGCCGTCAGCGGCATCTTGAGGCCACCTGACATGGAGAGCAGCCCTCCGGCGACCCAGGCGCCGAGGCCCAGGGTCGGTCCGCCCACCACGCTGCCGCTGGCCGCGCCTCGTACATTGACCTTGGCCGTCGCGCGCTTCGCGAAGGGACCCCAGGGCAGGACCCCCTGCATGATCCCGCCGCCGTCCACGCTGATGGCGCCCAGCTGCCCCTGCACCCCGATGTCCGCGCCGGCCTCGGCGAAGACACCCGCGAGGTTGCCCCAGGCGGCGATGGGGATCTTCTTGCGGTCGATCGTCAGGAGCTTCTTGGTGAACGTCTTGGGTTGGGTCAGGTCGCCGACGAACCCGAACTGCAGGTCCGCTCCCTCGCCCAGCAGCGCCGCTTGGCTGATACGGCCCATGCCCTCGACCCGCATCGGTCCCATATCGGCGCTGAAGCGGCCGTCGGCGTAGAACCCCTGGCTCAGCGAGAACCCCGCCTTGTAACTGTATCGGTACGGTGACCGAGCGGTGTCTTCGTTGGTCTGCTCGGTTGGAGTGTTCGTCAGGCCCTTGGAGGCGTCGAAGGTTTCGCTGATATCCCAGCCGCCCTCCGACGGACCAACGCGGAAGCTCAGGTCGCCACTCACCGCGCCCTCGGCGCTACGTGTCAGCGAGGCCCTCGTGAGGGCCAGCTTGCCACCGACGAGCTCCAGCTCTTGCTCCGTGTTGACCCCGGCAGAGAAAGCCCCATCAGCGGCGACGTGGAGCTTCGCCGCTATCGCCACGGGGTCCAGCCCGCCGGGCATGGCCATGTTCATGGTGGCGTTGATGCTCCCCTCTTCGAACGCGCCCTTGCGGACTTTCACGGCGCTGTCGGCGGTGCCGGTCAGCAGCGCCGCGTCCTTGCTGGGCAGGCACAGCCCCGTGTCGAGATTGAGATCGGCGTTGAACTCGTTGAGGCTGTCGGTCTGGAGCAGATCTCCGGTGAGCTTGCCGACGACAGGCGCGCGGCCGTCGATCCGCCCGGAGGTGAAACTGATGCTCCCGGCAGCCAGTGAAGGTCCAGAGAAGCGGAGGCCATCGACTACGGCGCTGAGTTTACGCTTTCCCGAGTCGATGAGGCGCACGCGAAGTGGGTCTTGGGCGCTGAGGCTCACCTTCGGAGTTCCGGCGCTGTTGTAGTCGAAGACGAAGCTGTTGTCGTCGACGGCGTGGTCACCGAGGCGGGTCTTGGAGTGCTTAAGGTTGATGCGGCTGTGCAGCTCCAGCGAGCTGCCGCTGCTGCCGGTGTTGAGCTCCCCGCGCATCTCGGCGAGGGTGAGGTCCTCGATCGGGGACGCGGGGTTCGCCCAGGCAAAGTCCACTGGACTGGTGAGCCGCCCCGCGAAGTCGGCGTTTCCGTCCGCGTCGACGGCCAAGTCCCACACCAGCAGATCGGCCTTGTCCGGGACGCCAGCCACGTCCACACCGGTGGTCGCCTTCAGGCTGCCGCCGGCGAAGGCGTTGTTGGCGATGGTCAGGCGCCCTGTGACGTCGCCGTCGACGATGGGGCTCGTAGAGGGTAGCGAGAAGCGTTTGGACGCGAAGTCGAAGGTCCCGCCTACGACGTTGTCGACGATCTGAAACGCGCCCGTGTTCTCCTGAATACCCGGCAGCTTCAGCACCACCTCGCCAGTCGCATTCAGCCGGCGCGTCCCGAGCGTGAAGGTGGGGTCGACGACGTGGCCACGCTGGACCATCTTGCCCATCATCGTGGATGTATCCAGATCGACCCGGCCTTGCGCCGTGATCGTTAGATCGCTGAGCTCCGCTTCCGAGGTGACACCCGACTTCTTCAGCTGCAGCGCTGCGACCGGAGCCAGCCCCGGCAGCTCCATGTTCCGGCATGAGACGGTCACATCCACGCGCTTGGCGCTGCCTGTGTTGGTCGACTCCACCAGGATCGAGCCGGCGTCCTCGCCAAACGGCGCGATGGTCTTCTCGGCCTTTACCCAGTCCCAGCGTCGCCACCCGGTGGCGCTGCCCGGCTCATCTTTGAGCTTGGCCGAGATGGCGAAGCTTCCGAGGGACTCGATAGGGCCGCCGATGGCGATACCGGCCGTCCCCTCCCACACTCCACCGCCCGCGTCGCGCAGACCCGACACGTGGAAGAAGTCGTTGAAGAGCTCCTTGACCTGAGCATCCTCGGTCAGGCCCGTGGCGATGTAGCCGGGGGGCAGACCGCTGCTGGGAGGCTCCACACTGCCCCCGGCGGCGAATGACTGACCCGCCGCGAGGGCTTCGGCCTCAGCGGCGGCGATGGCCTCTTGGCGGGACTCTGTCGGTGGCTCCAGGGTCTTCTGCGCCAGGTGGGTGAGCTCGTGGGCGAGCAGCTCTCGGCCCAGGCCGGTCCTCGGGTCGTATCCGGCCGGGTCGAGGTAGGCGGTGTCGTCAATGACGACACCCGGGGCCCCGTGCTGGGAAGCCAGGGCGGCTCCAACCTCGTCGACCTGGACTCGGTACGTCGACAGCCCCAGCTTCGCGGCGAGCTCATCGGCGAGCCCACGTGTGAGGTCGGCGCGGACCGGATCCGAGTCGACGACGGGGCCACTCGAGGAGGACTCATCGTCTTCACGGGCTTGTCTCGGCTCGGTCGCTGCGGGATCGGTGGGTGCCGTCTCGGGCACCGTCACGCCGGCCATTCCGCCGTCCGCGCTCGGCCCGACGAGGGTCGCTATGAGCGAGACGACGTCGTGGTCGGGGAGGGCGCTCGCGAGCGCGTCTCCGACTCCGGCGAGCGCCGGGAAAACCTGGGTCGACTCAGGCTCTGCGTTCCGCACACGGACGGCTCGACGCAGCAGCCGCGTGTCGACGCGCCGCGCCCGAAGGCTCTTGAGAAGGGTCTCGTCGCGGAGCTGCTCATTCAAGCGCCGCACGGCGTCGATGCCTTTTTGCGAATTCACGTGACGTGTGTCCCCGTCCAACGGTCCGTCGTTCGCGCACAACGATGGTGGCCAACTACAGCAACGAGGAGATACCATCCGGCCAATCAAAATCAATTTCGGACGATTACAGCTCTGTAACTGACTTGAAGTATTTCACTTATTTCAGCTTGGCCTGCTTTTCGAGCGGCGATGGCGCGACGGGTGCTTGAGGAGGTGCGACAGGCGGTGGCGGAGCGAGGCTGGAACCTCAAGCTGGGGGACGGCCAGCGCTGCGTCCTCTTCCAACCACCCTCACGCCACGCGGCCTGTTGGTGCGTCGCGTCTATGGACGGGGCGTCCGGCCTCGTCGTCCAGGCGCTGCTGCCGATGGTGTGCCCCCCTCAGTTCCGGGGACCTGCGGTGGAGCTCATCATGCGCCTCAACCGGCGGTCGGCCTTCGGTCGATTGGGGATGGAGGTCGCGACCGGGGAGGTCAACTTTCAGATGGCCTGGCCATCGGCGCTGGTCCAGGGCTCCGGAGATCTGGACGGGCTGCTCGCTCTGTTCGATCTACGCCTCCAGCGTCAGCTGCCGCCATTGCTGATGGTCATGGCGGCCGGCGTGGAGGTGGGCCAGGCGCTTGCCGGCGTGGAGCTCGCCGAGGGTCGTCTGCTCTGGAGTGACGACGAATGACAACCTCGACGCCGCCGAGAGATCGCGGCCTGTCGCGGGCGCGCGCCGTCGGCGACGACGAGACTCAAAACCCGAAGAACGCCATGACGCACTGGCGGTTGTCGCGCCAACGTGGCCGCTCGGTGTGGCTGGCCTCGGCGTAGCTGAACTCTTTGCCGGCTGCGACATCGGGTCCGTAGTCAACGTGCACCAAGGTCCCGTCCGGTCGGATGAACACATCGCGGGCTCTGAGATCGACCCACAGATCCCGCTCGACCGCCAGCGCCTGCAACCTCTTCGCCGCTTGGAGGACGATGGCCGAGACGCCCTCGTCGATGGCCGATGCGTCGCGCACGCTATCTGCGGCGGTCGGGCCACGTTCCCAGCGCTGCACCAAGAACAGCCCGTCCGGATCGACCGCGGTTACGGGCGAAACACATAGCCCCGCGGCGTTGACGTGGGGCTCGGCCCAGGCCTGCAACAGCAGTTTTCTCGCTGTCCGCGCCGACCGTGGCACTTTCGCCACGTCCCCCGCCGGTGTGAGGTAGGCGCTCGCGTTGTTCCCCTGTCCGATTCGGGCGTCCAGCTCGAGGACCGTCGTCCCCTCGATCTCCAGCCGCAGCGGAGAGCGACCTCTCGGATTTCTCAGGATGCGCATGCTCTGCCAGCGTCGACGGAGCCGAGGGGGCACGTGGAAAGCCCAGGCGCGAAGCGTCTCATCACCTCCCTCATAGGCCTCATCGATGGCGGCAAAGGCCGGCGGCGGGTACGCGAGCATGCGCGCCGATGGTAGCATGATCGGTCCGCCCGGGCATGTTGTGATAACCCGACCAACCGTGGGATGGTCGGACGGTGTCGCGCCTCCGTGATCATATCGACCGGCTCCACCATAGGAGCCATCCCGATCCTGTCGTCGCGGCAGCGGTCCTGGCTGAGGCGCTGTCCGGTGGTGCTCTCCATGGCCCCGACGTACGTCGAGCGGTGGCGGCCTTGCATCGCGCACTTGAAACGGCCTCTCAGCCCGCCGCGCTCGCCTTGGTGGATGCGCTCGACGCCGCTGTCGGTGCGCGGGTCGCCGGTGCGGCCGGTGATGGGCCGTTCGACCTCTGGGGGCTCGAGTCAGCTCTGGCGGGCCACACCGAGGACGGGGTCGCCTCCCTGAACACACCGAGCCGGTTCGATCAAGCGTGGCTCGTCCAGTGCTCTAGTGTCGGTCGCGCACAGGCGTTGGTCGACCGGCTCCACGAGGAGGGCCTCTCAGAGGTCAGCACGGACCGGCGGGGGGCGCAGGTGCGCGTCGACCGAAGGGTGACGCAGCGCAGCGCGGCTTCATGTTGGCGCGAGCTAGGGCTGTCTGAGGTGCCCGTGGACGGCGAGGGGGTTCTGAGGCCCCTCACCGACAGCGAGGTGTCGCGGGCCATCGAAGCGTGGACCGACCGCTTCGCGCAGGGATGCGTCATCAGCGCCGATGGCATGCCGCGTCGTTTCGTGGCGCTCGTCGACTATGTCTACGGCGTTGACGCGTCAGGCGTTCGCGGTTGCCATCGTCCGGCGCTCAGCGCGGTGGCAGGTGGCGACTCCTACACCTACACCCCCGCGGTCATGG
>JAAZYN010000014.1:16782-17016 GCA_014239625.1 Myxococcales bacterium
TTTCGCCGCGTCGCTCGACCTCGCCCCAGCCGATCTGCGGATCGAAGTCGACGACGATCGCTTCGAGCTGCTCGTAGGCGTCCGCGGGCGGTCTCCGTTGACGGTCTCCCGTGACCAGCTGCGTGCGGTGTTGACGCAGGCCGGTTTCAACATCCGACTGAGCCTGGGTTCAGGTCCCAGCGGGTGGAATGGTGGCCTCGTGGCGTACACATCCCGCGCTCGGATCAGCGAGGT
>JAAZYN010000150.1 GCA_014239625.1 Myxococcales bacterium
GCGTGAATGGACGCCGACAGGGCATAGCCCAGGAGCGGCGCGACGAGCCATTGCTTGAGCCCTCCGCGGTAACGAAACGCCCCCAGCAAGGCGCCGAAGGTCGCGCTGGCTGCGCAATGCATGAGGGCCGAGAAGAGGCTGCGGATGACCACCACCCGGCCCCACGCGTCCACTCCTCCGAGGGCGTGCGCCTCCTGGAAGTAGAGATAGTTTTCGGTCATCGCGAAACCGAGGCCGGCTGCCGCCCCGTACACGAGCCCGTCGGTGGTGTTGTCGAAGTGGCGCGACGCCAGCAATATCAGCAGGATCCCCGCCTTCGCCGGCTCCTCCACAAGAGGCGCCACGACGGCGGCCTGGGTGGAGAAGTCGCTGATAGCGAACCCCTGCGAGACACCCAGCGACACCACCACCGCGGCGCCCACCGCGACGGTCGCCCCATACACGAAGGTGACGGCGACGAGCCAGAAGGGCTCGCGCTCATAGCGGTCGAGCCACCAGATGGCCAGAACGTAGAGCGCGACCGGGAGGGCGGCGGCGACCGCGCTCAGCTCCGTCATCCCCCCGTCCCTGGGCGGCTGACCGGTTGGCTATTGACCATCGGCGGGCATTCCGTACTCCGGCTGTGGCCCGGGATCTGGCGCGGCCTCCACCTGGATGTCGTCGGCGACCGCGCCATACAGGGGTTGAACGGAAGCATCACTGGCCTGATCGGAGATCACGTCGGCTGGCGCACCGTAGACAGGCAGCACCGTGAGGGGATCGTCACACCCCGCGACGACGCTCAGCCCGAAGAGCGCCCCGGCCACGACGCTGGTCCTGCCGAACAGGCCCAGGCCCGAAGAGCCGCTGGACCGGCGGGCCACCGACTGGCGGAGCACATCGTGACAGAACGGGCAGGTGGTCGCTCCGATGTCTTCTGCGACGCGGATATGCACTCCGCAGCCGGGACATTCGGTCATGCGATGACGCGACACGAAGACGGTCATGATCTCCTCCCTGGCGGTCTAGATGTATACCCGCATTGTGGCCTGAAACTGCGACCCGGGCAACAGGACCGTGGGCGCATGAACGCTCGTCCGCGTTCGACGGGTGGTCAGCCCAGCCCCTGAGGCGCCACCGCCCGCTCCGGCTGGTCGCCAGCTCGCCCCGCCCGCGCTCGTGCCTGGGCGTCGTCCTCAGCGCTTCCCCAGCAGCGCATCGAGGGCCTCGTAGACGCTCGGCCCTGTCAACGCGTCGGTCCACGCGTAGCGCATATTGGCGCCATCGAGGAGCCCGTTCCAGGGTAGTGTCAGCAGTCCGCCCAGGGCGTAAGGGCTGACGTGGCTGAACAGGGTCTGCCACGATGACAGCGCGCCGTGGTCGACAAAGAGGTGGTCCGGAGGGATGCCGTGCTCCTCCGCGTAAGCCAAACAGTAATCGGAGGTGGGCTTGAGCCCATACTGATCCTCGCCTAGCACCACCATCAGCTTCAGCCCGTCGTCCGAGCGCGAGCGCCACTCTTCCGCAGCGATGGGGAGCCAGGACTTGCACGCCACGCACCACCCAGCCGTAGCGATGAGCCAGGTCGCCCCGCCTCCGCACCCATCGTGAAGTCGCACCGGCTCGCCCAGGCAGTTGGTCAGCTCGAAGTCCGCGATGCCCTCGTCCAACGTCACGCCCGTACCGAGCGCGCTGCACTGCTTGCCAGCCCCAGGCGACACCACCTCCAGGTCGATGCTGTACTCCGGGACACACCACCCCGGGCTCGCGGAGCTGGTCGTGGAGATCGCGGTCTCCGCGTCGATGCTGCTGGCGCGCAGGCCGAGCGACATCAAATCGGCGATGAACCTACCGCCGGGCGACTCCAAGGCGTCGATGTCCAAGACGCCCTGCCCCGCGAAATACTGCCCGGTGCACCACGATCCGTAACACCCGGTGCGGATGCGAATGCACAAGCCGCAGTCGGCGTAGTTGGTACCATCGAGCACATACCGCCCGGGGGCATCAGGGCCATCGAAGGGGGGCCCCGCGTAGGACTCGATGAGCAGCTCGTCGAAGGGCTCGGTGAGCGAATTCCGCGCGCGGTACGTCAACGACAACCCACCGCCGGCGGCCTCGTCCCAGACCACCCGCTGCCACACCGGGACGAACCCCGTCCGATCACAGGGCACGGTCCCGGCTGGCCACGGAGGCCGTGGCCCGTCGGCAGGGTTCACGGGGCCGCCCTCGTGACATCCGGTCATCGAGAGGAGCGCGATCGTGACGCCACACACGCCCACCGCAGGGAAGAACTTCAGCACGACAGCGACGCTACCATGGCCAGCTGTCACAAGTCCGCAGTTCGGATACCATATGGAGATGGTGTTGGAACCGACAGTGCCCCGGATCGTCGTGCCGAGCTTACTGAGCTCGCTCGCGTCAGAGACATATCGCGAGTTTCAGGTTCACGGCGTCCGTACCCCATTCGTGGGACGCGAGGAGGCCCTCGCGGTCCTGCAGAGCGCTCTGCAGCGAGCCGTCGGGTCCAGCGCGTTACAACAGGTCGCCATCACGGGACCCGAGGGGATCGGAAAGAGTCGGCTGGTCCGTCGCTTCGCGGAGGTGATGAGCGAAGACGGCGCCGGGGCGGCCCTGCGGCTGGCTGAAGCCCGCGGCCATGGCGCCTCGACCACGGCCTTGGTGGCCCAGATGCTGCGCTCGCGCTTCGACATCGACGCGGGCGACGGCGACGGCGACATCAAGCGCAAGCTCGAGCAAGGGCTCGCTGGCAGCATCTCACCCAAACGCACACCTGAAGCGGTGGCGATGCTGGGGAGCCTGCTGGGACTGCGCATCCCCAGAGACATGCTGTATCGCGGCATCCCACACCCCGCCGCGTTCCGCCGCAGAGCCCTGCACCGGTTCGCCAGCCTGGTCGAGACGGACGGTAAACGAGCGCCGCAGGTCCTCGTCTTCGACCAGCTCGACCGGCTCGACGAGGACCAACTCACGCTGATCGGATCCATCCTCAACGGGCTCCGGGACGCGCCGGTCCTTGCCGTGCTGATCTCGCGGCAGCGAGTGCAGAGCCCCCCCCTGCTCCCGGACGTCGACGGGACGCAGACCATCGCGCTGCGTCCCCTCACGGACGAGACAGCGATGAGCATGGTCGCGGGTCTGCTGGGCAACCTGAAAGCCTCGCGGGAACACCTGTTACCGTTCATCGAGGAGGTCGGAGGCAACCCCCGACGGCTCGAAGAGCTGCTCCGCGTCATGGTGCAGGAGGGGGTGTTGGAGGCCGAGCGCGGCCGACTCACCGTCCACACCGAACGCTTCGCGACCACCCAGAACCTACCCACCGATCCGTGGCTCGCTGCGGACTCGCGGCTCGATCACCTCAAAGCGGTGGAGCTGGAGATCCTGGGCGCCGCCGCGGTGTTCGGACCCCACTTTTGGTACGACGGGGTGCTCAGCCTCCTCTGGTCGGGTCCGCGCGGGCAAGACCAGAAGCTTCCGGGCGAAGATCGCCTGGACCGCGCCCTACACAAAACCCTGCTCAAGCTGATGCACGCAGACCACGTCCGTTACGTCCAGCCGCCGCAGATACGGGGCGCCGTAGAGCTCGTCTTCTCCAACCCCTTCGAGCGCACCTCGCTGGTCAAGCGAATGGCCCACGCCGACCGTGTGCAGATGCAGCTCCACGCGGGCCGCTGGATGCTCTGCGCCACCCCCCTCGATCCGCGCAGCTGGTACCGGCGGGCGGCGGAGCTGCTGGACGCCGGAGAGCGCCCCTGGGAGGCGGCCACGGCGTGGCTGAAGACCGCCCAGGCCGCGCTGAACAACTTCGAAGCCGATGAAGCCCTGGGCGCCTTCGACAAGGCCGCGGCGCGCCTGAGTCAGCGAGGGGCCGCCGCGATGCTGGCAGTCCACGGTGGCCGCGCCAGGGCGCACGCGCTGCTGGGCGAGACGGCCCAGGCGCTGGAGCACCACAACCAGGTCTTCATCGCAGCCCGCGTCACCAGTGATCGACCGCTGGCCGCGGAGGCGACGCTTCAGCAGGGGCGGTGCCTCAGCGCGCTGGCCAAGCCAGAGCCAGCGGCGCGGTGCCTGGAGCGAGCCAGCCGCGCGTTCGAAGAGGTCTCCGACCAGGCGGGCAAGGCTCGTACGGAAGAGGCCTTCGTTCAGGTCGCGCGAGACCGCGGCGGACCAGGTTCTCAGGAGAAGGTGACCTGGCACGCGCGGCGGGCCATGAGCCTGTGGCGAAGCGAGAAGGACCCGGTCGGAGTGGTGCGAAACAGCGTGAGCGCGGCGCTGGGGCTGCTCGCCCAGGCCAAACTCAAGCAAGCAGCAGCGCTGACCGACGACGCGCTGAAGCTGTGTAAGACGACGGTCACGGCGAGCGCCGAGCGGGTCGCGACGTTGAACCTCAAGGGAGCCATAGAGCTCCTCCAGGACCGTAACGCGAACGCCATCGCCGCGTATCGGCGCGCCATTCGAGTCAACAACACGGACGGGGCCCGGGCCGAGTATGCGCGCCTGGCCTCGAACCTCTCGCTGGCGTACCTGCGGGCCGGCGAGCTCACCATCGCAGAGGACCGTGTCAGAGAGGCGTTGGCGGTGGCCGAGGAGGTGGGCGACTCTCTGGGGATCGGATACGCCACCTGGCGACTGGCGACGGTCCTCGCCACCCGAGGCGCGGTCAGCGAGGCCCAGGAGAAGGTTAGGCAGACCTTCGCGTTGGCCGACACGACCTCCGATCGTTGGCTCCACGCAGTCTCGGCGCACGCGGCCGCTCGGCTGCTGATCGAAGCCGAGACGCACGCCCGTTCGGACCGGGCTCAGAGCGCCAGGCAGCACCTGGCGACGGCCCAACAGCTGGCGATACAGCTGGACGACAAACCGCTGCTCATGGCCGTGTTCGACTCCTTGAGTGAGTATCTCAGCACGTTTGGGGGTGACGAGCAGGTCGCAACCGACGCCGCTCTCCAATCCCGCCGTATCCGCGCGTTGATGTCGGAGGGGTTCGTCGACGGGCAACTGGACACCATAGAGACACCGATCTCCGAGCTCGACGTCCTGCTCCTCCGAGCGAAGCGGGCCCCTCCCCAACCGATCTGCTGGGTCACCCTGTAGCCCCTAAAGTGACAACCGCCAGGAACGCCACTTGAAGCCTCACGCGTTTTCGGTAGCCTCTCACTGTCATGGCGCTCGTGCTCATCGTCGACGACGAGGAAGACCTCGCCCAGACGCTCCAGTTCAACCTGCAGCGCGAGGGTCATAGCGTGCGCATGGCCTTCAACGGGACCGATGCCCTGGCACAGGCGCGACAGCAGCCGCGGCCGGACCTGCTCGTCCTCGACCTGATGCTGCCGGATATTCCGGGCACCGAGGTCTGCCGTCAGCTGAGGGCGGACCATCTCACGCGCGACATCGCCGTGGTGATGCTAACAGCCCGGATCGACGAGATCGATCGGGTGGTCGGCTTCGAGGTCGGGGCCGACGACTACGTCTCCAAGCCCTTCTCGGTCAGAGAGCTCATGCTCCGGATCCGCGCCGTCTTGAGGCGCGGGCACAAGGGCGCTTCGGATGAGCCAGATCGCCAGGTGACCTTCGGACGACTTCGACTCGACGCCGCGGCCCACCAGCTGTGGTTGGACGACGATGAGCTCCCCTTGACGGCGCTGGAGTTCCGTTTGCTCCGGGTGCTGCTGGAGCGCAAGGGTCGTGTCCAGAGCCGGGACCGGTTGCTCTCCGATGTCTGGGGTATCGACGCCGACGTCACCACCCGCACAGTGGACACGCACGTCACGCGGCTGCGCACCAAGCTGGGCGTCGCGGGTGGCTATGTCGAGACGATACGCGGCGTCGGGTACCGATGCCGCGCCCGCCCCTTGGACTGACGCGGCAAGCGGTGTCGATATGCGCTTCGGACTCCAAGGGAAGCTGCTCTCCGCGTCGCTGGGTGTCGTCGCCCTGTCGTGGGCGATTGCCCTGTACCTCGACGGAGCGACCTCGGGCGCGGGGGGCGCCGATCCACCCTTGTATGTCATCGGCTGGCCAGGGCTCGTCGCGCTGACCGGCACCCTGGTGGCCAGCGGCGGCCTGTTGGCCACCTACGTGGCGCGACGACAGGCCCGTCGCTTGGCGGACCTGGCAGACAAGATGAGGAGGGCGCTGGGGGCACCGCCACGATCATCGTCGGACGACGACGTGGTGGCGATGGCCGATGCCTTCCGACACCTGACGGCAGAGCTCGGGGCGTCACAGGAGTCGATGGCGGACGTGCACGCGCGCTTCATGAATGTGCTCGAGGCGCTGGGGGAGGGGGTGGTGACGTGCGACCCCAGGGGCAGAGTCACCCTTGTGAATCAAGAGGCCCGGGACATCCTCGAGCTGGGTGAGGCCGCCGTCGGTACGCCGCTGTTGGAGCTCAATCGGCTGCCAGCGGTAGGCGACGTGCTGAACCTCCGAACGGCACGAGAGGTGGAGCTGGAGCTCCCCGGCCCGCCGCGCCGGCAAGTGACAGCCGCGGTCTACCCCAGCGCCGACAACAGCAGGGTCATCGTGGCCCGTGACGTGACCGCGATGCGACAGCTCGAGACCGCCGCGACTTCGTGAGCAACGTGAGTCACGAGCTGCGGACCCCCATCAGCGTGATCCGCGCCAACGCAGAGACCTTGATGGACGGAGGGCTGGATCACCCCGAGCGAGCGCTCCGGTTTGTCGACGCCATCGTACGCAACACCCAAAGGCTGAGCTGGCTCGTCGAAGACTTGCTGGATCTGAGCCGCATCGGAAGTGGCGGCCAGCGTATCGCGCCCATCCCCATCAACCTGTCCGACGCGCTGCGAGCCGCCATAGAGACGCTGGCGCCGACGGCGGAGAGCCGAGGTGTGTCGCTGGATCAAGCCGTGCCTTCCTCCCTGATGTGCGCCGCGGATCGCCGAGCCCTCGACCAGGTGCTGGTCAACCTGATCGACAACGCGATCGGCCATGGGGCAGAGGGAGGCCGGGTCCGTATCCGCGGCCGGCAGAGTGGCGACGCGATCATCGTGGAGGTGATCGACGACGGGCCCGGTATCGACCCGGTTCACCGGCAGCGCGTGTTCGAGCGCTTCTACCGAACAGATCCGGGGCGCGCACGGCACATGGGCGGGACTGGGCTTGGCCTGGCCATCGTGAAGCACCTAGTGGAACTGATGAACGGCACGGTCGCGGTCGACAGCGCCGAGCCACGCGGGAGCATCTTTCGGGTTCGCCTTCCCGCAACACCCCAAGAGCAACCCGGAGCGCCCGACGTTGAGATCTCCAACGGAGACGTCTAGTCTTTAACCCGTCTCCCGTCAGGCGCCTTGGCTCCTCGACAGGGCTCTGCGTTGGGCTCCGCCAACTCGACCGCGGCGCATCATCTGTAGGGCGCCCGGATTCGCCCGCTGCCACGTTCAGGCGAACCACCCGCCACCGAGCAAGTGAGAAAGCCGATGACAAGGACGCCCCTGTATTGGAACCTGGTATCCGCTGGAGCCGCGCTGGCGCTGTGCTTCATGGGCTGCGAGGACACATCCCAAGCCCCAGGCGCCGCCAAGCCCACAGAGGCCGCCGCCAAGCCCACAGAGGACGCCGCCAAGCCCACAGAGGACGCCGCCAAGCCCACAGAGGAGGCCGCCAAGCCC
>JAAZYN010000151.1:0-7307 GCA_014239625.1 Myxococcales bacterium
GATGAATGTCGCACGGTCCATATCGGGCGATCGCCTCTCGGTGCATGGCGGTCGGGTACCCTTTGTGTCGAGCGAATCCATACTCGGGCCACATCTCATCGTAGGCCACCATCTGGCGGTCGCGTGTCACCTTGGCCAGGATGGACGCCGCGGCGATGGCGTAGGAGCGGGCGTCGCCCTTCACCACTGGGTGTTGGACCACGTGCGCTGGAAGCTTGGCCCGCATGTTGCCGTCGACGACGACGACAGCGTCCCCCAGCGCCGGTAGCTTCTCGACCATCTGCTGCCATGCGCGGGCCATCGCGGTGAGCGACGCCTGGAGGATGTTGATCCGGTCGATCTCTTCAGGCTCACATGCGCCTAGGCCGAAGGCCAGCGCCCGCTTCTGGATGCGGCCGAAGAGAGCCTCGCGGGTGCGCTCGTCGAGGACCTTCGAGTCGTTGAGCCCGCGCACAGGGCAGGGCGACGGGAGCGCCACGGCGGCGGCCACCACCGGGCCTGCCAGGGGGCCTCGGCCGGCTTCGTCGAGGCCGGCGAGGAGGCCGACCCCGTTGTTGCGTGCCCAACCCTCGAGCTCGCCCACCTTGGGCTTGCCAGCTGGGGGGTACCGCGGGGGCGTGACGACGTCGGACACTCGCGCTGGTCCAGCGCCGCGTCGGGCTCAGTAGTCGCGAATCGCGCGGATACGTGCTGCCTTGCCCCGGCGCTCCCGGAGGTAGTGCAGCTTTGCGCGACGCACGCGGCCCCGAACCTTGACCTCGATGGTCTCGAGGCGCGGGCTGTGTAGCGAAAAGACCCGCTCGACGCCGACGCCGTAGCTGATCTTGCGAACCGTGAAGGTCGAGCGAACGCCGTCGTTGTGACGCCGGATGCACACGCCCTCGAACACCTGAATGCGCTCCTTCTCACCTTCCTTGATGCGGACGTGCACGCGCAAGGTGTCGCCAGCGCGAAATAGGGGCACATCCTCACGAATGTGAAGCTGCTCGAGGCTCTGGATGATGTTGAGGCCGCTCATGGTCGTCTTCCCTGCCGTCGCGTTGCGCTCAAAACGTTCGGGTGGTCGTGTCACACGCGCCGAACGGAGCGGACGGCGTTGTCCCTCATGAGCTGCCACGCGGTCAAGCATATTGTGCGGTGCCGCGATGGGTTCCCTCACGAAGGTGTCGCCTCTCGGTCACCCAAGAGGCGGTCGAGGACGATCGACACCGCTGCCCGTACCGGTAAATGATTGTATCCTCGGCGCTCCCGTACGGCCTCGATCGCTGGGAGCGTGTCGTCACAGAGGCCATCGACGAGATCATCATCCAGCCCCCACCCCGTGCCGAACACGATCAACGCTGGACCCTGGCAGGGATCGAGTAGACGTGCCCG
The DNA here is from genome assembly GCA_014239625.1 of Myxococcales bacterium. GTDB lineage: Bacteria > Myxococcota_A > UBA9042 > PHBI01 > JAAZYN01 > JAAZYN01. The sequence continues at coordinate 1,375 of JAAZYN010000151.1, forward strand.
AGCCTCGCTCCAAGGCACCCCTGAGCTACGATAACCGGCGCCGGTGGCGATCACCCATGGGCGTTGCCCGCGGCTGTCGGTGATCCACTCGATGGCGTGCTCCAGGCTGGGTGACACCGACAGGCACTCGAAGGCGCGGGCGCGCGTCGGGTTGCGCGCTCGCCCGTCCCCGCCAAGCCAATGGCTCGCCATCTGCCGCACCATCTCCCGTTGTTTCAGCAGGGGCGACACGAGCACGTAGCCGTCGCAGCCATAGGTCACCGCTGTTCGGGCGAGATCGTGGATGTCCAGGTTGGTCACCGCGGTCGACACCACCTGGCCCAGTCGGTTTTTCACCGGGTGATGGACCAGGGCGATGTACACCGAACACCCCATGGCCGATCTTACTGCTCGTCTCGATATCGAGCCCAGAGATCCGGCCGACGATCTTTGGTCCGCTTCAATCGCTGCTGCTGTCGCCACGTGTCGATGTTCGCGTGATGTCCACTGAGCAGCACGTCAGGGACGTCGTGGCCACGCCACACCCGGGGCCTCGTGTACTGCGGGAACTCCAGCAAGCGGGCGTCGGTGAACGACTCCTCCTGGGCGCCGGCCGCGTTGCCGAGGACCCCGGGCAATAAACGGCTGACCGCGTCGATGACCACCATGGCACCCAGCTCGCCACCCGTCAGGACATAGTCCCCGAGGGAGAGTTCCTCGTCGACCACGTGCTCAGAGACCCGCTCGTCGACCCCCTCGTAGCGGCCACACACCAGCGCCAGACTACCGAGCTCGCAGTATTCTTTGGCGACCGTCTGGTCGAACACCCGGCCAGAGGGGCTGAGTAAGATCACCCGCGCAGGGGCCGCCTCGGTGCGGACGTGTTCGGCTGCTTGGGCAAGCGGCTCAGGGGTCATGACCATTCCAGCGCCGCCGCCGAAGGGGGCGTCGTCCACGCTGCGATGAACGTCATGGGTGAAGTCACGCGGGTTGGTGTATCGGACGTCGATCAGCCCTTTGTCGGCGGCCCGTCCAAGCATGCTTCCGGTCAGGTAGGGCGCCATCAAGTCGCCGAAGAGGGTGATCACGTCAAACCGGTAGGTCACCCTTCGTCTCCTGGGATCAGGCCTGGCATCCGGTGGATGACCACCGCCCTGCGCTGACGCTCGAGTCGCTCTACGACGTCGGAGATCATCGGGATATAGAACGTGTCGCCCCCGCTGGCGGGCCGCACCTCCAGAAGATCGATGTGGGTCTGCAGCGTGCCCACGACGACTCCGATCCGGACGTCGTTGACGTCGACGATGATCCACCCGGGCATCTCGATGAGCCAGAACTCGTTGGGGCTCTCGGGTTCCGTAAGGAGCGCGCGGTCCGTGGCGACGCGCCAGCCCACGAGGGTCTCGACGTCGTCTCGCTCCACCACCTCGTTGAAGCGGACATAGAGGCGGCCTTTGGCGCCCCGGCCGGAGCTGTGCACGGTCACGACGCTGACGGCGTCGAGATCGGCATCAAAGGTGTCGGCGTCCGCCTCGTGGTCGGGACGTGGAGGGCTGAGCAGCAGCGTCGAACCGCTCTGCCACAGTGCCGAGTCGAGGTTCGACGCCCTCACATACACGTCGCCTGACAGCCCGCGAGGCTTGCCGAGGACGCCGAGCACTACGAGCTCACGGTTCACGAGAGCGCCGCTGCGCTACTCGACGATTTCGAGCTGCGCTTTGCGCCCGGTCTTCACTGCGGCGGCGCGGACGACCGCTCGGAGCGCACGCGCGGTGCGACCGTGGCGCCCGATGACGCGCCCCAGATCGCCCTGGGCCACCGTCAGCTCGTACACGTCCATGTCGTTGGTGTCTTCACCAACATGGGTCGCGACGCTCACGCTGTCTGGGTTTTCGACGAGCGAACGGGCGACGTAGGTGATGAGCTCTTCCATCAGGATTCGTCACTGTCCGCCACGGGGGCGGCGGCCTCGGCCGCAGGGGCCTCGGTGGCAGGGGCCGGGGCCGGTTCGGCGGCGACCGGTTCTGGAGCGTCCGTCGGGACATACGCGTTGCGCGTGGCGCGGACGCTGTCGTCGGTCTCCAGGTACGTCTTGAGCAAGCTCTTGACCGTCGGGGTCGGCGCCGCACCTTGGCTCAGCCAATGGCGAATACGGTCGCGCTTGAGCTGGACGGCGGGCGGGTTCGGGTTCGGGTCGTAGGAGCCGATGTGCTCCAAGAAGCGTCCGTCCCGGGGGGCGGTGTCTTCGGCAGCCACGATTCGGTAGTAGGCCTTCTTCTTGGCCCCGTGGCGCGCGAGGCGCAGTTTAACAGCCATGGGTCTTGTCTCTCCGCTGTGGAAATCGCGTCAGACGGTCCTACCGTGAGCGCGCAGGGCGCGGAAGCTAGCCGCGTGATCCTAGAGTGTCAAGGAGGAAAACGCTGCGTTGAGTGCCGCTACCAGGACGTCGGCTTCGTCGTCGGCGATGGTCCTGACGTGTAACCACAATGCACCGTCTCGCACAACGCCTATGATCGGCGGTGTCCCACGTCGGAGCTGCTCAGCCAGTATGGACGCGTCTCTGGCCAGCTCGATTCGCACCGCGGCACCGTCGATGCGGCGCTGTGGGTGGCTGCCCCCACCGATCGTATCTTCGCAGGCCGCCACTGTGAATCGCGCGATCTCACGGGGGACCTCTGTGGTCAGGCGCTCCACCAGGTTGGCCGCGCGCTTGTTGAGCTGGGTCGCGGTGGCGTTGACCATCCGTGAGACGGGGATCTTTTCCGGCTGCTGCATAAGATAGGCCCGCAATGTGTGCTCGAGCGCCGCGAGGGTCAGCTTGTCGGCCCGGAACGCTCGCGCCAGAGGGTGCCTGGCGCAGCGATCGATCCACTCCCGGCCTCCGAGCATGAGACCCGCTTGAGGTCCGCCTAGGATCTTGTCGCCGCTGAAGGCCAGCAGGTCCACGCCGTTGGAGAGCTCTGCCTTGGGGTCGACGTCGACCAGGGCTGCGGGGAGTGGGCCAAAGGTCGCCGCGCCCGCGTCATACAGCAGCGGCACCCCGTGATCACGAGCGACCTGAGCCAACGCGCTGGTGGTCGCGTCGTGCGTGAAGCCGACGATTCGATAGTTGGAGGGGTGGACCTTGAGGATGGCGCGTGTGTCTTCGGTGATGGCTGCGACGTAGTCTCGAGCGTAGGTCTTGTTGGTGGTGCCGACCTCGACGAGGGTGGCGCCGGACGCCTCCATGATGTCGGGGACGCGAAAGCTGCCGCCGATCTCAATGAGCTCTCCTCGGCTGATGATCACCTCGCCCCCGCGGGCGACGGCCGCCAACATCAGGACCACCGCGGCGGCGTTGTTGTTGACGACAAGGGCCGACTCGGCCCCCGTCAAGCGGGCCAACAGCTCCGCCGCGTGGTCGCGCCGGCTCCCTCGCTGCCCCGCTTCCAGGTCGTACTCCAGCGTACAATAGCGCAGCCCTTCGGAGAGAGCTTCGGCGCTCAACGGCGCGCGCCCGAGGTTGGTGTGGATGATCACACCCGTGCCGTTGATGACGCGGCGCAGGCTAGGGGCCATGCAGCGCCTCAGGTGATCCCCTGCGGCGGCCTCCAGGTCGCCTGCGTCCACCGTGGCTCCGCGCTCGATGGCGCCCCGTGCCTTGTCGATGGCCGTCCGTGCGGCCTGGATGCGCAGCGCTAGGGGTGCGCCAAGCGCGATCAGGGAGGGGGCGCTCGCCAGCGTGTCGACTTTGGGGAGACTGCGATACGGGTTGTCGAAGGGCAGAGGGACCTCGTGTCTTGCGGCTTTACCTTGCCACTTTGCGGCACCACAGGGTAAGAAACGGCGCTTTTTTCCTCAAGCTTGGCCGGTCGGCCGCTGAACATGCGCCGACCCTGTCTCATGGGACCGAATGAAAAAGACAACCGCGTTCAAAGCCATGCTCGACTCCGGTGAGCTGGAGTTCATCCTCGAGGCTCACAACGGACTGAGCGCCAAAATCGTGGAGGAGTCTGGTTTCAAGGGGATCTGGGGCAGCGGGCTGTCGATCTCGGCCGCCATGGGCGTCCGCGACAACAACGAGGCCAGTTGGACTCAGGTCCTCGAGGTCCTCGAGTTCATGGCGGACAACACCCAGGTGCCCATCCTGTTGGATGGCGACACGGGGTACGGGAACTTCAACAATATGCGGCGCCTCGTCACCAAGCTCGAGCAGCGAGGGGTCGCGGCGGTGTGCATCGAGGACAAGATCTTCCCCAAGACGAACTCCTTTATCAAAGGAGAGTCCCAGCCGCTCGCCGACGTCGATGAGTTCTGTGGGAAGATCAAAGCCGGCAAAGACGCGCAAAGTGACGATGACTTCTGCATCGTCGCCCGCACTGAGTCGTTCATCGCTGGGTGGGGCCTGGAGGAGGCGCTCAAGCGGGCGAGCGCCTACCACGAGGCGGGCGCAGACGCGATCTTGTGCCACTCGAAGATCAGCAAGCCCACGGATGTCGTCGCGTTCATGCGGGAGTGGGGTGACCGCTGCCCGGTGGTCATCGTACCGACCATGTATTACTCGACCCCGACCAGCCTGTTCGAGGACCTCGGAGTGTCGATGGTCATCTGGGCCAACCATGTGCTCCGCAGCAGCATCGGCGCGATGCAACAGACGGCGAAACACATCCTGGAGCACCGCTCTTTGCTCCACATCGAGGACCGGATCCCTCCCGTCAAAGAGATCTTCCGGCTGCAGGGCATGGCCGAGTACAAGGAGTGGGAGAAGGCCTACCTGCCGAAGACCAACCTTCAGGCCAAAGCGATCCTGTTGGCGGCCAGCAAAGGGATGGCGTTTGGCGAGCTGACCGATGACATGCCCAAGGCGATGCTCAAGGTGGAGGGCCAGCCGATCGTCAAGCGCGCCGTCACGACGCTCCGCGAGACGGGGGTGCGCGATATCACGATCGTCACCGGCTACAAACCCGAGGCGTTCACCGTCGGGACCGTCAAGTACGTCAACAACGCCGACTGGAAAGACACCGGCGAGGTGGGGTCCTTGCTGGCAGCGAGAGACCGCCTCGATGGGGCGGTGTTGATCGGCTACGGTGACGTGGTCGTGCGTAACTACGTGCTGGAGAATCTGCTCCGCTCGGAGGCTCCCTTCACCGTCGTCGTCGATTATTCGATGAGCAAACAGGGGCTGCGGAAGTCCGTCGATTGGGCCCAGGTCACACCTGACCGCGCCGAGAGTGCGGGGCTCAAGGACCTGTCCTACGAGCTCAAGTGCATCGACACGAGCCTCAACCAGGGCGCCGCCAGCGGGGAGTGGTGTGGCCTGCTGTGGTGCACGGACGAGGGGGCGAGGATCTTGTCCGAGACCCTCGATAAGTTGGAGGGGGCCGGGGTCGACGTCGCCCAGTGGAGCCTGCCGGAGCTCATCAACGCGGTGGTGGAGAGCGGTACGGCGGTCGCGGTGGAGTACATCCACGAGAGCTGGTTGGACGTCGACGACGTCCTGGATCTCGGTGACCTCTACAGCTTCTACGCGGTTTAGGACACTTCGGTGCGCTTCGTCGTCGGTCCACAGGATGCAGGCCAGCGTCTGGATGCCTGGTTGGCGGCGATGGTGAATGATGTGAGTCGCAGCGCCGTCGGGCGTGCCTTCGAAGAAGGGCGCGTGTTGGTGGGAGGCGCGAAGCCCAAGAAGGCGGGCTACAAGCTCCGGCCTGGCGACGAGGTGACCTTCGAGCCTCGGGACCGCCCTGAACGAGCCATCGCCGAGGCTCAAGACATCCCCGTCAGGGTGGTCTACGAGGACGAACATCTGGCGATTGTGGACAAGGCCTCGGGGATGGTCGTGCATCCGGCGCCGGGACACTCTGATGGGACCCTGGTGAACGCGCTGGCCTTTCACCTGGCGGGTGCGCTGGCGGATCAGGTGGGTCCCGCCGAGTGGGGGATCGCGAGGCCTGGCATCGTCCACCGGTTGGACC
>JAAZYN010000151.1:7317-7627 GCA_014239625.1 Myxococcales bacterium
GCCTTGCGCCGACTGCAGGCTCAGTTCAAGGCGCACGCGGGGGAGCGTTGCTACTTGGCGGTGGTGATCGGTCCCCGGCTCGAGGACGCGGGGACCATCGAGACCCTGTTCGGGCGTTCCCGGCGTGACCGAAAGAAGATGACCGGGAAGGTGACCGACGGGAAGGTGGCGGTGACGCACTGGGAGGTGCTGGCGCGCAGTGAGGCCTTTGCCTTGTTGAGGCTCCAGCTGGAGACCGGTCGGACCCACCAGATCCGCGTGCACCTCTCGGAGCGCGGTCACCCGGTGGTGGGCGATCCCGTCTATGGGC
>JAAZYN010000152.1 GCA_014239625.1 Myxococcales bacterium
GCGCGCTGATGCCGCTGGCGGTCGGCCGACCCAAGACGTTGCGCTTGCTGAGCGCGGTGGGCACCGGCGGGGTGATCGCGATCGTGAGCCAGCGCCACAAGGACCTCGATGATCCCGACCCTGGTGAGCTCTACTGGATCGGGACCTCTGCTCGCATTCTTCGTGTTCATCACGAAGAGGAAGACACCCTGCACGTCGTCGTCCAAGGGTTGGAGCGCATCCGCTGCATGGCGTTCGTGCAGAACGAGCCGTACATGATCGCTCGCGTAGAGACGTGCCCGGTCCAAGACGAAGACTCGCTGGAGATACAGGCGCTGATGCGGTCGATCAAGGAGATGGCTCACGAGATCGTGGACCTGATCCCCGAGCTGCCCAGCGGCGCCGCGGAGCTGGTCAACCAGATCGAGTCGCCATCACGGCTCGCCTACATGATCATGACCCACCTCGCGGTCCCGGTGGAGGACAAGCAGACGGTGCTCGCCTGCGACGACGTCCACGAGGCCCTGCATCTCGCGCTCAAGACGCTCAACGGTCAGATCGAGGTGCTTCGCGTTTCGCAACGCATCAGCTCCGAGGTCAAGGGCGAGATGAACAAGAACCAGCGCGAGTTCTTCTTGCGTCAACAGATGAAGGCGATCCGCAAAGAGCTGGGCGAAGAGGCGGAGGAGGAAGACTTCGTCGAGCAGCTCCGCGAGCGCCTGCTGGAGGCCGATCTCCCTACAGACGCGCAGAGGGTCGCCAACCGCGAGCTGGGACGGCTGCGCCACATTCAGCCGACGTCGCCAGAGTACAACGTCATCCGGACCTATCTGGAGTGGCTGGCAGACCTGCCGTGGACCAAGCTCACGGCCGACAACCACGACATCAAGCGGGCGCGGGCCGTCCTCGAGCGCGACCACTATGGCCTGGAGAAGGTCAAAAAGCGCATCCTCGAGTTCCTGGCGGTGAGCGCGCTGCGCAAAGACGGCAAGAGCCCCATACTCTGCCTGGTGGGACCCCCAGGCGTTGGGAAGACCTCCTTGGGACGCTCCGTCGCCGAGGCGCTCGGCCGAAGCTACCAGCGGATCGCCCTGGGTGGGCTGCGCGACGAGGCGGAGATTCGCGGCCATCGCCGGACCTATATTGGCGCGATGCCCGGCAAGTTCATCCAGTCGATGAAGCGGGCGGAGTCGTCGAACCCGGTCATCATCCTCGACGAGATCGACAAGGTCGGCCGCGACTGGCGAGGCGACCCCACGAGCGCCCTGCTGGAAGTGCTCGACCCCGCGCAGAACAACACGTTCATGGACCACTACCTGGACGTGCCGTTTGACCTCTCCAAGGTCATGTTCATCGCGACGGCCAATCAGGCGGACGGAATCCCGGGCCCGCTGTTGGACCGCATGGAGATGATCGATGTCCCTGGATACACCGGCTACGAGAAGTTGCAGATCGCGCGCCGCCACCTGGTGCCGCGGCAGCTCGAGGAGCACGGGTTGACGTCCGATCAGCTGACCCTGACCGACGACGCACTGCAAAAGGTCGCGGTCAACTACACGCGGGAGGCTGGCGTCCGAAACCTGGAGCGAAAGATCGCGGCCGTCTGCCGCGGGGTCGCCGTCGGGATCGTGGAGGGCAGCTGGGAGAAGCGGGACATCGGCATCGCCGCGGTGGCCGACTTCCTGGGGCCCGAGATCTTCATCCCCGAGGCCGCGGAGCGGACTGAAATCCCCGGCATCTCCACGGGTATGGCGTGGACCGCTGCGGGCGGCGACATCCTCTTCATCGAGGCGACCAAGATGCCGGGTGGAGGCAAGCTCCGCCTGACCGGGTCTCTGGGCGAAGTGATGAAGGAGTCCGCCGAGATCGCGTTGAGCTACATGCGCAGCAAGGCCGAGAAGTACGCGGTGGCGCCGGACGTGTTCAAGGACAACGATCTGCACCTGCACGTACCCGCGGGGGCGATCCCCAAAGATGGCCCTAGCGCCGGCGTCACCATGTTCACGGCGCTGGCGTCGCTGCTGACCGATCGTCGTGTTCGCGGGGACGTATCGATGACCGGCGAGCTCACCCTTCGCGGCATGGTGCTGCCTGTCGGCGGTATCAAGGAGAAGGTGATCGCGGCGCATCGGAGCGGCATCAAGCGGGTCCTGTTGCCGGAGCGGAACAAGAAAGATCTGCCTGATATCCCCGACGAAGTGCAGAAGGACCTGGACATCCACTTTGTGTCTCGCGTCGATGAGGTGCTCGCGCTGGCGTTGGAGGCCACGCCCGATGCGCCGATGGGAGAGGTCGCTCAGGCGTAGGCGTGCTGCCGGGGCGCGGAGCTCTTGGCGCGGAGCGCTACGCGCCAGGTGCGCGCATCGGCAGGCTGAGCTTCATCATCCCCGCGTCCATCCGCGTGTCGGGTCGACGAGGGCTGGGCCCGCGTTGAACGCTGCGCTGGCGGCGGCCCGAAAGGTGGGGCGGCCGCGCATAGGCCTTTACAGGTCAGGCGTGGCGGACTAAGCGCCAGAGGCATGCACCGGCGCGGCCTGAATCTCATACGAACTGTCGCTCGATTTGCGCTTGGGCGTCGACTGCCCAAGCTGGACGGGCGCCTCGGGGTCCCGGGGTTGAGCGCACCGCTGACGATCACGCGAGACAAGGCTGGGGTGCCGTACATCAAGGCCGAAAGCGACGAAGACGCGTGGTTCGGTCTCGGGTTTTGCCACGGACAGGATCGGGCGGGGCAGCTCGAGATCGCGCTTCGGATGGTTCGTGGGACGCTCTCGTCGGTAGCAGGCGCTGACACCCTCCCGTTGGACCGGCTGTCGCGGAGACTGGGTATTCGGCGGGCAGGGGAGGCCCAGCTCAAAGTCCAAGACGCTGATATTCAATCGCAAATCGAATCCTATTGCCGCGGCATCAACGCCGGGTTGATCCGAGGCGCCAAGCGAAAGGCGCCCGAGTTCGTGCTCCTGGGGAGCACGCCCACGATGTGGGAAGGTGCCGATGTTCAGGGCTTGATCGTCCTTGTGTGCTTCGCCTTGGCGTCCAACTGGGACATCGAGTTGATGCGACTCAACATCTTGCTCGAGGACGGGCCGGAAGCCCTGTTGGCCTTGGAGGCGCCGTACCCGGATTGGCTACCGGCGAGCCTGTCGGCCTCGGAATACGTCGCTCGGGGGGTGCCCGCGCCGCTGTCCTCCATGGCCCACCTCTCTGGGCTCCGCGCCGAGATAGCGCAACTCGCCGCAGTCTTCGGCGTGGTCGGCGGCTCAAACGCGTGGGCCGTGTCTGCTGCGCGCACCGCCACCGGGCGTCCTATCCTCGCCAACGATCCACACATGCTGCCGGCCGCCCCATCACAGTGGTACCTGGCGAGCATTCGGACCCCCGAGTGGGGATGCGTCGGAGCCAGCTTCGTCGGCGTCCCGGGTCAGTGCGCAGGCCACAACGGTCACGCCGCCTGGGGCGTAACCGCGGCTCACGTCGACCACACCGATCTGTTTCTGGAAAAGATTGGCCCCGACAACGCCAGCGTCCTCGACGACGGCGAGTTCGTTCCCTGTCCGGTGCTCAAGGAGGTCATCGAGGTCAAGGGAGGCCGCGAGGTCGTCGAAGAGGTCCTGTTGACGCCACGAGGGCCGATCTTCAGCCCGGCGTTCAAGGGCTGCCAACAGGCCCTGTCGATCGCGGCGACCTGGCTGGCTCCTCGGCCCAATCGCGGGCTCCTGGCCATCCACAAGGCGCGCACCGCCGCCGACTTCCGCGCCACTTTTGAGCAAGCGGCTGGTTCAAACGGCGGCATCATCTTCGTCGCCGAAGACGGGACCATCGGCATGCAGGTGTCGGCCGAGGTCCCGCGGCGAAAGGCCGGCTATGGCTACCTCCCCCGGCCCGGCTGGGATCCGGCGTTCGGGTGGGACGGTCTCGTGCCCGCCGAGCAGATGCCCTTCCGCTGCGATCCGCCCAACGGGATCGTGGCGATGGCGAACAACAAGCCCACCGAGTCCGACAGCGGCGCACCATTTCTCGGCGTCGACTGGCTCGATGGGTACCGCTTGAGGCGAATCGTCGAGGCCCTCGGGGAGCGAGAGGGCTGGACCGTCGATGGGATGCTGGCGTTGCAGCGCGACCACCGCAGCATTCCCTGGGCGGAGCTTCGCGACGTCGTCCTCCGCGACGAGCTCGCCCCGGGTGACTCGAACCTGGCTCGCGCTCAGCGCATGCTCACGGATTGGGACGGTGAGGTCGCGCCCGACTCTCGAGGCGCGACCCTCTTTGAGTTCTGGGTCAGCGCCATGGTGCGGCGTCTCGTGCGAGCCAAGGCTCCGAGCGCTGCGGCTGACGCGCTCGGCCGAGGGTCTACAGCATTTCTGCCGTACAACCTGGTGCTGACGCGACGCGTCGGTCACCTGGTTTCGCTTATTCATCGACAGCCACAGGGCTGGTTCGCTGGTGATCATCGGTGGCCAGATGTGATCGCCGAAGAGCTGTCATCCGCCTACGCCGAGCTGGAGCGGCGCTTGGGGCCTGCCAGCAGGAAATGGGAGTGGGCCCGGGTTCGCCCGATGCTGCTCAAGCACCCCTTCTCCGAGAGAAAACCCATCGACCGGCTGTTCGACATCGGCCCCGTGTGGGCCGGCGGCGACGCGACGACCATCCCACAGGCCGGGGTCGACCTGGTCGAGCCGACGGCCAACCCGACGAGCGCCGCAACCCTGAGGCTGGTCATCGACGTAGGCGCCTGGGACAACAGTCGGTACGTGCTCCTCGGTGGGCAGTCGGGCAACCCGTTCTCCGAGCACTATGACGACCACGTCCCGCTCTGGGAGACCGGCCGCGGACACGCGATCCCATGGTCACCCGAGGGTGTCGCTGCCGTGGCCGTTCACCGGCTCGATCTCGAAAACTGACCCGCGTCGTCATGCCCGTCGACTGCGACCGGCGACCGCCACGCCAGGCTTGATCACGTCGAGGCCAACTCCACGGCCGCCTCGATGATGCGGCGCTGACGGTCCATGCGGCAAAAACGGTCGGCGATGAGGGTGAGCCGACCGTCGATCCACTCTATCTGGCGGACGCGACCGCGCTGTGGGTTCCGCAGGGTGTCGGCGATGATCGGCGATCCCATCGCTCGGCCCCAGAGCGCCAGGCTCTGGTCGTCTGCGCCGTAAGCGTCGTAGCGCGCGTCGAGCTCCGCGTCACCGGTCAGCCCCTGGGGCACATCAGGGCGTGCGCACTGAGCCACGTTCCAGGTCTTGTCGCAGAGGGCGGTCGGGGGGCGCTTCGCGTCGTGACTCTCCACGGTGACACGCAGACACGGCACGACGGCGCGCGTGTCGTCGGAGCGATAGTTGTGGTGCTCGTACAGGACCCGCATCCCATGAATCTCGCCGTCTGCGATGACCGGCCTGTGGGAGCGGAGCACCATCCCCAGGGCGTGCAGCATCTCCATCCTCATCCGGGCGAGCTGCCGCGTCTTGTGCAGGAGGAGCAATCCAAACGCGACCAGGGCCAGTAATAGACCGCCAACGATGATGATGCCGATTCCCATGCTCGCTACCTACACAATCCATCTCGACGGGGCCACAGAATCCACCCCACGTCCCGCCTCCCGAGGGTCAAGCGCGGCCGTGTCGTGGTACGCTCGCGGCCGCCAACGCCGAGGAGCTCCGATGGGCCGCATTTTTGAGACTCGAAAACACACGATGTTCGCGCGCTACGACCGCATGGCCAAAGCGTTTACGCGCTGCGGACGGGAGATCGCCATCGCCGTGCGCGCCGGCGGATCCGACCCTGCAGGCAACCCGCAGCTGCGTCGAGCGCTGCAGAATGCGCGCTCCGCGAACATGCCGAAGGACAAGATTCAGAAGGCCATCGACCGGGCGATGGGTAAGGACAAGCAGGACTGGGAAGAGGTGATCTACGAGGGATATGGCCCTCACGGGGTCCCCATTCTGGTCGTCGCCGTCACCGACAACCCGACGCGCACCGTCGCCAACGTGCGCGTCATCTTCAAGAAAGGCGGCGGGAATCTAGGGACGTCTGGCAGCGTCGGCTTCATGTTCAACAAGATGGGAGTCTTTCGTCTGGACCCGGCGGGCGTCGACGCCGATGAGCTCGAGCTGGAGCTTATCGATTACGGCCTCGAGGAGATGGGCTCAGCGACCGACGACGACGACAACAGCCTGCTCGTGGCGCGGTGCGCTTTCGAGGAGTTCGGTGCCATGCAGAGTCACCTCGAGAGCGTCAATCTGAAGATAAGGTCTTCGGGGATCGAGTACATCGCGACGACCAGCACCGAGCTGGGCGACGCCCAGGCAAACGAAGTGCTCGAAGTCATCGCCAAGCTCGAGGGCGACGATGACGTGTCAAAGGTGTTCCACAACCTCGCGTGATCGGCTGTCGGCGCTCCATCGTGCTGAATCACCGGCATGAGCCTGGTGATCGGGCGGGATACCGATGGCGGCGTCAGGGGAGCGTGCAGACATCCCAGTTGGGGTTGCCGGGGGTCGTCGACGGCGTCCCGCAGTCGCTCTCCACCACATAACACCACGGCAGGGCGTAGTCGGCTGTGGTGGAGCACCCCTGATGGGTCATGCCGCTATAGCTCCAGGTCTCGAGGCAGGTGCAGCCCTCTTCGGTCTTTCCCGGGGTGGTGACCGACTCGGGCAGCGGCCCCAGCGCTGGGAGATCGAGGGAGAAGGTGCCCACCACGGCCCGATGATCGGACGGCCATGGCGGCAGTGGGACGTCAGCATAGGCTGCGTCCTCCCCGTATACCTGAACCCCCAGCGTAGTGACGCCTTGTCCCGCTGCGTAGAGTAGATCGATACGATCGTGGACCTCGTTGGCGCCAGGTGTCGGCGTCCACGTGTCTCCCGGATCGGTCACCGGATCGGCGTGGATCGCTCGGTACACGTCGGTCATCCCGGCGGCCTCGACGGCGGTCGACGTCGGCCACGGGACGGCCATCCCAAAGTGCATGCCCGCCGCGGCGGTCGCCGCCGTCCAGTCCAGGTGCGAGGGCTCGTTGAAATCACCCATGAAGAACACCCCATGTCCGGCCTGCACGCTGGCGGTGGCGTCCACCAAGGCGGCCGAGATCTGCGCCCCGCGCGCGCTCTGTGCGGCTGCTACGGCCTGCTCCGGGGTGGTCAACAGGCCGTCTCGGATGTCATACGGCTGGTACGGGTACGCCGGCAGGTGAACTCCATAGACGTACACCGCCTTGCCTGCGCCGACGTCCACCGCGACCCCGGGCCCTGGCACCGACACCAGCGGCCAATGGCTCAGCATGGCGACACTGCTGTTGACCACGCGCCAGTTCATGCCCAGGGCGTCGGCGATGGCCTCGGCGCTCCCCGACTGCTCCTGCAACGTGACGACGTCCACGTCGGCTTCGGCGATGACCTCGATGGTGCGGTCGAGGGAGACCAGCGCACCACCGCCCACCAGGATGTTGAAGCTCATCACCCGAAACGTCAGCGGATCGCAGCCTTCGGTGTCGGCGTCGCAGCCGTTGGCGTCGGATGCCTCAGCGTCGAAGGCGTCGCTCAACGCGTCACCGTTCATCGCCGCGCCGTCCGACGGGAGGTCCTGCGGCGTATCGGTTGTCGCCAGCGCGCCGTCGTCGACCTCCGCCGCGCTGT
>JAAZYN010000153.1 GCA_014239625.1 Myxococcales bacterium
AACCTTGCATGCTTGGCCCCTGCCTGCGTTCTTCGTCGGGCGTGAATGGACCGACGCCAACCCTGCACCCTCGCGCCTCGGCGCGGATCCAACCGCGGCGGCCTGGAAGGCGGGTGCTCTCCACACAGGGCGCTTGTGAGCGATCCCCCGTCACCCATGCCCGAGGCGACGCCCGTCGTGGGGGTCATCAACCGACGCCGCTGGGGCTGGTTCGGGGTGCTCCTTCGCGGCGGGGTGGTGGTCAGCATGGTCGGCCTGTTGGTAGCCGGGCTCGCCGGCTTCTCCATCTACGCCCACTACGCCGGCCCGCTCGGGCACGACGAGGTGCTACGGTTCAAAAACCCGGCCCGCAGCACGATCACCCGGTTCCGAGCGTCCGACGGTCAGCTGGTGGGTGAATGGTTCGTGGAGCGACGCGTCGCGGTCGACTTCAAGGACCTGCCCAGGCGCCTGATCCTTGCGTTTGTTGCGGCTGAAGACGCCCGCTTCTTCAACCACTCCGGCGTGGACCTGCGCGGAGTCGCACGCGCCGCGCTCCGCAACATATTGGCGGGAAAGATAGCCGGCGGCGGCTCGACCATCACTCAACAGCTCGCCAAGATCTCGGTCGGCAAGGAGAAGAGCCTGGCCCGAAAAGTCCGCCAGACGATTTTGGCACGGCGCATGGAGGATCTGCTCACCAAAGAGGAGATCCTGACGCTGTATCTCAACAGCATCTATCTGGGCCACCACAGCTACGGCGTTCAGGCCGCGGCGCAAAATTACTTCAGAAAACAGGTGTGGGAGCTGACGCTTGCCCAATCAGCCATGCTCGCCGGGCTTCCGCAGTCGCCATCGAGGCTCAACCCCATCGTGAACATCGCCGGCGCGCGACGCCGCATGAAGTACGTCCTCGCGCAGATGCAACGCTGGGGCTGGGCCTCCCCGAGCGAGGTGGCGGCGGCACAGCGAGAGGACCTGCGCCTGTTCCGTCGGGCGGACCTCATGGGGGACCACACGCCCTTTGCCACCGAGGCGGCGCGCGTGACGGTCGAGCACCGCTACGGGACCCCGGGCGACGACACGGCCTGGTTGCGTCGGGGCCTGGACGTGACCATGCACGTCGAGCCTGGACGGCAAGCCGCCGGCAGACGGGCGTTGCGAACAGCGCTCGAGAAGCTGGCGCGGGATCAGGGCTGGCCCGGCGCCCTCGGGACGCTCGACCGTGAGGTCTTCATGCGGCGCAACGCACGTTGGCTCGGCGACACTCCGCCCCAGGTAGGCCATCGCCTGTTGGGGTGGGTGGCCGATGTCTCCAAGCACCAAGCCATCTTGGAGCTCGGCGAAGGCCTGACCGGGACGGTCAAGCTGAAGACGTCGCGCTGGATGGTGCCGTACACCGAGCTGCCCAAGGGTCGCATGTCGGCCAGAAAACGCCGCCGCACCCGCGTCTCTTACAAGGCCGGGCGGCTGTCCCGGTTGGACAAGGGTCTGGCGACCGGGCAGGTCGTGATGGTGGAGGTCATGGGCGGGCCGCCAGAAGCGATGGAGTTGGCGATCGTCCCGGTCCCGCTGATGGAGGGCGCGCTGCTCGGCTACGAGACGGACGGGCGTGGTGTGGACACCGCGGTAGGGGGCTGGGACTTCGACCGCAATCAGCTCAACCGCCTTTACGCCACCCGGCAGACGGGCTCGACGATGAAGCCGGTGGTCTACTCCAAGCTGTACGATATGGGAGTGCCCCCCTCGAAGCTGTTCAGCGGGGCCCCGTTTGTGGACCGCGACTACGACACCGGGCCGCGCGCCAAGCCCGACCGGACCCTGTGGGATGCCCTGGCGCGAAGTGAAAATAACGTGAGCCTACGAGCCCTGCAGCACCTGCTGCGACACACCACGCTGGACGACTGGGAGGCGTGGGGCACGGCGCTGGGTCTACCCATGCCGCTCAAAGGCAACACAGCCTATGTGCTGGGCGGTGATCAGACCCCGATGGGCATGGGGCACGCGTGGGGTGTGTTCGCCCGAGGAGGCCTGGCGCCGGATCTCTCGATCATCAAAAAGGTCGTCGATCGGGACGGGCGCGTGCTGCAACGACACATCTCGCCGCTAGATCCGCACGCGCAGCTCAGCGACAGCGTGATCGGCCTCTGGGAGCGCGTCGTTCGGCCGCCACAGCGCCGCATGACCCCACAGACGGCCTTCCTGATCCGCGACAACATGCGCCACGCCGTCCAACGCGGTACCGCGCGCCGAGCGCGCAAGCTCGAGCGCCCGGCCGCAGGGAAGACCGGCACCCTGGCCTACGACGTGTGGTTCAACGGGTTCACCGCGGATCGTGTCGCTATCGCGTGGCTGGGCGCCGACAACCGCGAGAGGCCGCTGGGGCTCAGCGAAGCTCGGAACAAGGTCACCGGGTCGAACACCGCGCTCCCGATGTGGCTGAACTACATGAAGACCGTAGAGGGTGGTCGACCCAAGCGGGACTTCTCGCCCGCGCCCGCTGACATCGTCCGCCTGCGCGTAGACCCCACCACCGGGCTGCGAGCCCGGGCTGGCGGGGCGATGCTGCCTCATCGCGTAGGGACCGAGCCGAAGCACTTCGTGCCGGACGCCGCGAGCCCGAGCAACGTCGGAGTCCTCGAGACGGAGTTTTGAGGCCACGTTCACGCCGCCGACAGGGCTCGCTGGCCTGCCTGGGGCGGCCGATACCGGGCCCCTGCGGATGGGGCACCACAGCGAGGAGCTGCGCCGGCCACCGCGGCCCCGCCGGGGCCCTCACCAGCATCCGGCCCATGCCCTTGTCGTCAGCGATGCACCTCCTCGGGTGTGCTCGAAGCGCCCGTGATCATGCGGGGCTGACGGGCGCTCTACCGCACGTTCGTGGGCCGCGCGGAGGTCCGACGCGCCGCCGCCCGACTCTGTTGTCGCAATTTGGCGCAGGCGCGCTAAACTCCCCGCCGTGACGATGCCGACCATCAGCGACCCTACGGCTCAGGCCATGTTTGGCATTGGCACCTGGGAGACCATGATCATCCTGGTCGTGGCGCTGGTGTTCCTGGGCCCCGACAAGCTGCCTCAGGTGGCCAAGTCCATCGGCAAGGGCCTGCGGACCCTTCGGCGCGCGATGAGCAGCGTCGAGTACGAGGTCCAGGCGATGACCCAGCCCGACCGGTACGCTCCGCCGCCCCGCTCGAGCCCTTCGACCGCGCACGCTGGCAGCGCCCTGACGGACGAAGACGAAGACGAAGACGAAGACGAAGACGAAGACGAAGACGAAGACGAGGGCGCGCCCGATCTGGATCTGGCCCACCACGTCGCCACCGAGGCCACACCAGACCAGAGCGACGCTGCTGTGGACCCCGATCCAAACGCGCCGCCCGCCGACTATGACCTCCACACCGCGCCGGCCCCCCCCGCCAGCCAACCATCGGGTGCCGTGGCCGCAGCTCACCCGCTCCGGCCAGCGCCGCCTGCGTCAGCTGAACCCGAGGCCGAGCGAGAGAGCGAACCAGCCATCGAGGTCTCATGAGCGGGGCGGAGGCGGACGACGCTGTGGAGGCCGAGAAGGTCATGACCTTCCGAGAGCACCTCGGGGAGCTGCGCTCGGTCCTGGTGAGGATCGCCGCGATCGTCGTGCTCGGCTTTTTCATCGGCTGGGGGTTCCGACGAGAGATCTTCGAGTTCCTCAGCTCGCCTATCACCGACGCCCTCGCCGACAACGGAATCTACCACTATCAAGCGATCAGCATCGCCGAGAGCATCATCGTCTACCTCAAGGCGGTGTTGATCGCCGACATCGCGGTGATGAGCCCGCTGATCTTCTATCAGCTCTGGTCCTTTGTGGGGCCGGGCCTGCTCGACGGGGAAAAAAAGTTCGTCCTCCCGCTGACCGCGTTCTCGGTCCTCTTCTTTCTCATCGGGTCGGCCTTCGCGTACCAGGTCATCCTCCCCTTCATCACCGACTGGCTGGTCAAGCTCACGATCGAGGAAGGCGCCGTCGAGATGCTGGTGACGATGCAGAACGCGTACTCCACGGCGTTCACCTTCCTGCTGATGTTCGGGTTGGTCTTCGAGTTACCCCTGGTGATCTACTTCCTGGCCCTCTTCGGTGCGGCCACGCACAGGTCGCTCCTCGGCTTCTGGCGCTACTTCGTCGTTATCTCATTCATCGCGAGCGCCATGCTCACGCCACCGGACCCGATCAGCCAGATCATGATGGCGGTCCCGCTCAATGCCTTATATGGCTTCGGGATCTTGGTCGCCTGGGGGGTCGTGCGCACCCGCGAGCGCCTGGAGCGCGAAGAGCGTCACGACGCGAGCGTCGGCGAGGCGTCCATGAAGATCATCTTCGCTGGCTTGGTCCTGTTGACGGTCGCGTCCGCCCTGGTGGTGCTCTTCATACGAACGCTGCCAGGCACGCCGCTGGCGAGCTTCACCCCCAGAAGCGAGGGGTGGTTCATCGGCGTCAACCCGTCCGCCCTCAACGGCCACAGTCAGGAGCTCACCGCGCTGACGGGCCCATGGCTCGGCCTCCGCGACGTGGGGGAGGTGCTCGCCAAAGCGGGTGTGCCCATCGCAGAGGTCTCCAAAGCGGGCGTCGTCGGGACCATGAGTGGAGAGCGCCTGCTGCTGCTACGCCACGAAGGTCTGCAAGAGCTGGAGGCGGCGGCCTTCGATGCCCTGCGTGAGGCGGTGACCACCCGACCGCTGCATGGGCTGACCGTCGGCGCGCTCGACAGAGACACCCTCGCCATCGGCTCCAACACCCTGTTCGCGACGGCCGCCTCCATCGAAGGCGGCGAGGGCGGCGGCGCCCCCCTGAGCGAACCCGAAGAGCGGCTGGTCCGCCGGCTGCGCACCAGCGGCCCGATGTGGGCGTGGCTCCCGCGGCCCGCGGAGTCCGGCGAGGCGCTCCTGTCTCCAGGGATCTCCCAGGAGGTGGTGGCCGTCGGCGCGTACCTGAAAGCCGGGGACACGCAGAGCATCATGTTCGAGCTGCGCGCCAGCGACCGGAGCGCTGGGGACGCCCTGGAGGCCCGCGTCGAGTCGGCGCGCCTTAGCAGCAGGGGGGCCAAGGCCGATCAAGAGCGGTTGGCCATGGTAGAGGCGATTCGACTGCTCGCCGGTGAGGCTGAGAAGCGGGCACCAGCGGCGACCAAAGCCAAGCTCCGCCGCGCCGCTGCCAAGCTCGAGGTGATCGGCAGGCGACCGAGGGCTGCCGCGCCGCTGTTCGATGCGCTGGCAGACCACGTGGAGGCCTGGTCGGTGCGCCGCGAGGATCAGTGGGTGCACGTCAGCGCCGAGCTCGGCGAGAGGCGCCTGGTGGATGCGCTGACGGCGAGCGCGGCCGGAGCAGCAGGCGCAACGTCAGCGACTACTCGGCAGCCTCTCCCCGCTTCAGGGTCAGCAGCAAGTCGTCGAAGGTCGAGCCCGCCGCCGCAGCCAGCGCCTGCTCCTTAGTCGCCTGCACCGTCTCCGGCGTGGTGTCTTTGGAGACGGAGACAGCGCCCGTCGCGCTGATGGCTGCCAACATGGCGTTGCCCGGCTGTTTTGTCACGAGCAGCTTCACGCTGATGGCGATGTTGGTGTCGCCGCCCTCGGCGGGCCCGGTGCCGTCGACGATGGTCGTGTCCACCGCGATGGCCTCGACACCCGGCGACTTGTAGGTCAGCTTCCCCGCTTCGGAGAACCTGGCCTTCAACGCCGCCCTCGCTTTCGCCATGAGCGCGTCAGGCCCAGCGAACTCGCGCAGCGACACGGGCGCATCTCTCGCTGGCGAGACCGTCCCCGCCGCGGATGTTGGAGCGACCGTCGACGCCATCTGAAACGCCAGCGCCCCGATCAGCGCCAGGCACACCAGGCTGAGACCGAGGGTCGCGAGTTTCCAAAGGCGCGCGCTTTGCTGGTGGCTCATGACCACCACTATAGTCGCATCACTGCGCGCTTCTCCAGTGGCCCGCGCATTCAACGATGCCAGGTGGCCGATCCCAGGGGCACCTCATCCCGTCCGCGAGCGGCCTTCGGAAATCAATGGCGCCAGTTGGGCGTCTGCGGCTCGAGCACGTTGCCCAGCCAGTGCTTGAACACTCCGATCAGGCGCTTCTTGACAGCGGCGTCCATGCTGCTCTCGATGTTGTCGAGCTCTTTGGGATCTCGCTCGAGATCGTAGATCTCCACATGCATCTGTGGGAAGTGGATCACTACTTTGTGGGGCCACATCACCATCGACTTTTGCGGGTTGTCCTTTTTACGGTGCTTCTCGGCGAACGTGGGCGGGTGCGACGGCGTCTCGCCCATGAGGTACGGCACCAGCGAGACGCCTCGAAATTCGGGATCCAACGGCGCACCGAGCCAGTCGATGAGGGTCGGGGTCACGTCGATCATCGAGACCGCGGTCGGGACGCGGCGTGGCTTGATGCCGGGGCCCGAGATGATCAACGGCACCCGCACCAGCTCGTCGTAGAGGTTCTTGGAGTGATATTTGGTGCCGTGGTCTTCTTTGGGATCGAGGCCCTCGCCGTGGTCGCTCCACAGCACGACGACCGTGTTCTCCCACTGTCCGCGGGTGCGCAACCCAGCGAAGAGTCGGCCGAGGTGCTTGTCGACGAAGGCGATCTCGTTGTCGTAGGTGTCCCTGTAGAGGGGGCCAAACTTTGGAACCTCCTTATGAAACATATAGGCGCTGTGGGGATCTCCGTAATAGGCCCAGACAAACCACGGCTCATTGGTGCGCGACAGGGTCGCGTCGAAATACTCCAGCACCTCGTCGGTGATGAAGTCGCTCGAGATCATCTTCAGCGGCGGACCGCGCTTGTCGAGCGCCTCGACGGAGTAGTGATCGAAGCCCTGGGTGAAGCCATACTGCTTGCGAAAGTAGCGGATCGAGTGGAACGCGGCGGTGGTGTATCCGAAGGCCTTCAACCGCTCAGCGAGGAAGGTCTCGTCGTCGCTGAGCACCGGCCACTCGTACTTGCCCCGTTTGATCTCCGTGAACCACTTGCTCAACAACGTCGGGGCGACCGAGAAGCGGGTCGAGGGGCCCGTCGTCCGCGCTTGGTCGAAGACCACCGCCTGGCGAGCCCAGGCGTCGATGTTCGGCGAGGTCTTCCGAGCGTACCCATAGACGCCCAGGTGATCGGCCCGCAGCGTGTCGATGGTCACCATCAAGATGTTGGGCCTGCGGACGGGTGTTCCGCGTTTGGCGGACGGAGCCGCGCCGGGTGGGGCCCGAGAGGCGCCCGGTGGCGGCTTGGACCGATCGCCCTGGCCGGGCTCGACGCGGGGAGGAGGGCCGCCCCCCGGGACCGCCGGCAAGATGTTGGAGAAGGGCGCCCGCGTCGGGCCCGGCAAGCTCAATCTGGTGTTCGGTGCTCGGCGCGACGCTCCATCCGTCGCGGTGGAGCCGACGTCACCGCTGGCCCGCGCCGAACCTGGTTTGGCGAAGATCGCGGCGTACTCAGCGGCGGCCTGAAGGCTCGCGTCATCACCGCTGCAGTCTTCGTCGACACCGTTACCAGGGACATCAGCCGCGCTCGGGTTGATAGCAGGGTTGGTGTCGTCGCAGTCGCAGCCAGCAGCGCATAGGGCCGTGGGGAACCCGTCCTCGTCCCCGTCGAACAGGGGGACGACGCGCTTGAGCA
>JAAZYN010000154.1 GCA_014239625.1 Myxococcales bacterium
CTCGAGCCGATCGACGCGGTCCTTCAAGTTGCCGTCGTCGAGCCGCAGCTTGGAGACCAGCTGCACATCGAGGCCGCTCATCGCCGCCCGGGAGCCTCGCAGCGCGCCGGTTCGCACCTCGTCGGAGAGATCGTCCAACCCGATCTCGTCGTCGCACAGCAGCGCGGCCCGGGTGATCTCGTTTTCGAGCTGCCGGACGTTGCCCGGCCAGTCGAAGGCGACCAACGCCTTCATCACCCCGCGCGCCAGGGGCGGCGGTCCGGACGGAGGGGCCTTCAGCTCGAGAAAATGCTTCACCAGCAGCGGGATGTCTTCGGGACGCTCCCGCAGCGCCGGGATGTCGATGCGGACGACGTTGAGTCGATAATACAGATCCTCACGAAAGGCGCCCTGGGCAACCTGCTCTTTGAGATCGCGGTGGGTGGCGCACACGATGCGGACGTCCACGTTGATGGTCCGCCCACCGCCCACCGGGCGAACCTCGCCGGTCTCGAGCACGCGCAGGAGTTTCGACTGGAGATCCATCGTGAGATCGCCGATCTCGTCGAGGAACAGGGTCCCCCCGCTGGCCCGCCGAAACAGCCCCTCGCTGGATCGATCCGCGCCGGTGAAGGCCCCCTTCTCGTGACCGAAGAACTCGCTCTCGAACAAGGCGCGCGGAACCGCGCTACAATTCTGAGCGACGAAGGGCCCCAGATGACGTGCCCCCAAGGTGTGAATGGCGCGCGCGATGAGCTCCTTTCCCGTGCCGCTCTCGCCGTGTACGTAGACTGGCAGTCCGCTCTCCACGACCCGATCAACCCGCCGCAGCATCTTCTTCATCCGCGACGAGCCAAAGACGATCTCCGGATAGCGATTGACCGGCCCCACCTGCTCCCGCGTGGTCTCCAGCTCCCGGCGCAGGCGCAGGATCTCCTCGGTCGAGCGGGTCTGCTCCTTCTGCTGCTCGTGCTTCGCCGCAGACATCTGCGATCTCGCCGCCGCCAGCGCGGCGACGACCGCGTTCAAGCGGGCCAGCAGGCCAGCCTGCCCAGACATCGCCAGGCCGCTGTCATCAGCCATCAGGTCCTCGAAGGCGCTCGGGAGGAAGCGATTGTGGAGCACCAGGACCCACGATGTGTGGGTCCCCTCTCCGGCGCCAGCGAATGTCACCGGGAGCGACACCACGGCCCCGCGGCTTCCCGCCCCGCCAGAGGCGCGCCAGGAGCGCCCCCGGCTCAACACCTCCTGGACCGCGACCTCTGGCAGCTTCTTGGCCGGCGACGCGACCGCCTCTCCGTCGGCGTCGCGAGCGACGATGACGTCGCCCTGAGGGCCGACCAGGAAGCCACGCTCTGCGGCGGTCGCCCGCACGACGCTGAAGAGCCAGTCGCCGAGCATGGTCGTCAGCTCGTCCGGGCCGGCAGCCGCGGCCAGTCCGGCCCAATGATCGAAGGCCTGGGCCTCAGCGGTGCGCAGGTCAGTGTTCATGGACATGGAGTTTGCTCCTGTTTGGGAATGCCCGTCCATCGTCGCCTCCCGGGTGTGAGTGCTCGATGCAGCTCCTGCATCAGGTCTCAGCAGGCTGGCGACGTCGGGTTGATTCAAAAACGTCGCCTGACATGGGCCGTCCACGCGCCCAGCGGCGTCCACGCCGTCATCGCCGGGTCGCTCCTGCCAGCCCTGCACCCGACGGCCGACGCGGCGCCGCGCCGTCGCGGCGACCTCCTGGGCCGCGCCGACATCGCCCACCAGCCGCAGGACGCGACCGATGGTCACCAGCACCCGCGGCGTCAGGCCCCTTCCCCCGATCGCCAACGCCTGACGGGCAGCTGCGTCGGCGGCGCTCAAGTCCCCGCGGGCCATCGCGACCTCGGCTCGCACGCGCTCGGCTCCCGCGCGAATGACGTCATCTCCCGCCCCCGCCTCGATGACCCTGAGAGCGAGCTCCTCAGCGCGCTCCGGCTCGTCGGCCAGCAAGGCGTTGGCCATGGTCACGCGGGCGCCAGCGGCGTTGAAGAGACTCTGCACATCCTCGGCGAGGGCCAGGCTCGTCCGAGCACGCGCCAGGCAGGCCGTGTGCTCCCCAGCGGCCAGGTGGACCTCCGCCCGGGTGTTCGCCGCGTCGCATGCGATGAGCGTGTCACCCAGCTCGGTCGCGATCTCCAACGCCGCCTCCGCGCGCCGCGCGGCATACGCCAGCGCCCCTCCCTCCAGCCCAAGGACAGCCAACGCCAGCAAGCTCCAGGCCTCGCCACGGCGATGGCCAGTCACCCTCGCCGACGCCAAGCTCCTGCCGAAGAAGGACTGCGCGTCAGCGAAGCGATCCAACTTAAGCGCCATCAAGCCCATATTCCCCAGCGCGATCCGCTCCCCTACCGGATCACCCTCTCGAACCTTCAGATCATGGGCCCGCGTGTACAGGCGCAGGGCCGCCTCGTGGTCGTCTCGATAGGCGCAGATGTTCCCCAGGTTGTTGTAGGCCCTCGCCTGCACCGACTCGTAGCCTTCGCGCTCGGCGATGCCGACGGCGCGCAGCAGCAGCCTCTGCCCCTCGACATAGTCGCCGCGTTGGATCACCACGTTAGCCAGATGGATCAGCGCCCCGGCCAAGATCTTTGTGTCTTCCAGGTCCGACGCCAAGGCGATGACGCGCTGCCCCACCGCCTCCGCGCGTGACGCCTCGCCGGTCCGCGTGAGCGCCCAAAACAACGCATCTTCGGCCTCCAACCGCCGAACCCCGCTGCCCGGCAAGACCTCGATGAGGGCCTCGAGGCACCGCACCTGGGTCCGCCGTGGACCCAACAGGTTGGCGATGCGGGCGCGCAGCTCCAACGCTTCGGGCGCCGCAGGGGCCAGCTCGAGGGCCAGCTCTGCAGCCACCTCCGCCTCCTCGATGCGGCCGTCGTCCAGACAGGCCGCCGCGACATCGAGGGCCTCCCGCCCCCCCCTCGCGCCGCCCACGTGCCATGCCCTGGGGAGTGGCGCCAGGTCGCTGCCTTCGAGGACACGTCGGTGGGCTGCCGCCGCGCCGCCATCAGGTCGCCAGGACACCAGCGCCGCCGCCACGGCGTCGTGCCCCAACCGGAGCCGGCCCGCGCCGTCGGGCCACACCAGACCCGCCGACTCCAGCTCACCGCACAGCTCGACGACGCGCCCGACGGCCAGCCCGCAGACCGAGGAGACGGCCTGAGCGTCGCTGGCGAAGCGAAGCCACGCCAAGGCGCCGAGCACCCCGCAGCTGTCCGGATCCAATAACGAGAGTCGGGCCTCGACGGCGCTCTCCAGGTCTCGCGGGAGGTCGACCTTGGCCGCCGTCGCCGAAAACCGCCACCCCGCGCCTCCGTATTCGAGGGCACCCCGCTGCGCGAGCAGGCCGAGCAGCGACTGCAAGCTCTCCGGGTGCCCACCGCTGGCGGCGGTCAGCGCAGAGGCCAAGCGCTGCGTCAGCGCGCCTGCGCCCAGCCGCGCGCTCATGAACTCTTCGACGGCCAACCGGTCCAGCGGCACGAGCGCGCAACACACCTCCGGCGGGTCGAAGTCACGGCTGGTCGCCAACACCCCGATCGGCAGGTCCGGTGCGCCCACGAGCTGCTCGACGACGGCCCGAACGAGCGCCGGAGCGGCGTCCAGCTCTTCCACCACCAGCAGCGGCCGAGGGGCCCGTCGCTGCGCCCGCCGCAATCCGCCGACCCAGGCTGAGGCGGTCGCCCGCAAGACGGCGGCGAACCCGTCCGGGTCACCCGCCCCGGCCTCGTCCAACGGCGCGACCAGGCCCCCCAGATCGGCGACCGGCAACAGGCGCGCTACGGTCGCCGCGAAGCCCTGTACCGTCCTGACCTGCGGAACCGTCGGCCAGAACTCCACCACCCGACCGGCGACCTGTGCCCGTCGCCCCGAGGTGCGGGCCACCGTCCGACGACCAATCCCGGGAGGCCCGATGAGCACCACCGGCCGCCCCTCCAGCGCCCCCCGGCCCGCCGGCGGGCCGGTGCGCAACATCGCCGCCACGGTGCCCGGGGAGACCAGCCGCAAGGACCGCCCCAGCCCGCGAGACCACAGCGCCGCCGCCTGGGAGACGTGACTCGGCCGGTCGCAGGGGTCCGGGGCGGTCAGGTCGGTGACCACGCCGAGCCAGCCCGGCGGCACCCCTCCGCGCTCCAGAAAACGCCGGCGGGCGGCCGGATCCACCAAAGCCCCACCGGGAGCCAGCTCTCGCGGTGGAGGCGGGCGGCCGCACCAGATCTCCGCCATCATCACCCCCAGGGCGTACAGATCGGCCCGCTGATCGAAGGCCCCGCCCAGCAGCCACTCGGGGGCGACATAGGAGTAACTCCCGCGCCTGGCGCTCTGGTCAACAGCGCCGACCACGGCGGCGATACCGAAGTCGAGCACCCGCGCGGTCGGCCGCTCGGTGTCCAGGCGCGAGACGAGGACGTTGTCCGGTTTCAAGTCCAGGTGGACGACGTCGAGCGCGTGGAGGTAGGCCATCGCGCTCATGACCTGGGTGAAGATGAGCTCGCGCCGAGGCTGCGGCGCGTCCCGCAGCGCGCGGAACAGGTCGAGCCCGTCGACCCACTCCTGGGTGTAGGCCGCGGGGGCCTGGGCGACGCTCGACGGGGTCAACGGGGACCGATCGAACCAGTCGTGAACAGCGACCAGGTGAGGATGGCTGAGGCGGGTCAACAACGCGAACTCTCGCTTCAGCTCATCGCCGTGTCCGGCGACGCCCCCTCGGAGGGTCTCCTTGAGCGCGACGATGGCGCCGGCGCGGGCAGCGTCCATGACGGAAAAGACCCTCCCCTGACCGCCCTCGCCGATCTGCTGGCAGACTGTAAAGCGAGTGCTCACTCTTGCGACGTTACCCACCTCGGCCACCTGATGTAAACGACGTATACAGACGGGTTTTTGGACAGCGCCTGGCGCCGAGCCGACCATGTGATTTGAAACTCAATGGTGTTTGGGGTGATACGATGCGAAACGGGATGCATCGGCGTGGCGCGAAAAACGCAACCGGGGCGTTGGCGAGTCCTCTGAGGAGGATCCCGGCCCCGCTTCGGTCGACCGCGTCGACGCCGCCCAGGGTGAGGCGGCGAGCTCTTGTCGCCGGGGTGCTCCTGGGCATGCTGTTGGGTCCGGAGGGGTTCGCGGCGCCGTCGGCGGAGCCGACGACCACCTACCGGGTCCGCTCGGGCGACACCCTGTCGGGGATCGCGCTCCGTCACAAGTCCACAGCTCGGGACATTCGAACGCTCAACGGGCTGCAGAGTGACCTCATCCGGGTCGGCCAGGCGCTGGCCGTGCCCGCTCGAGGCGCCCGCGCAACGACCCCTTCGAGGCAGCGTAAGGGCGCCAAGCAGCTAAGCTCAGGGACCCTCATCGGCCATAAGATCCTGGTCGGCGACAGCCTCGGTGGGGTCGCCAAGCGCTACGGCACCACCGTCGCCCAGCTGCGGGCGGACAACCCGAGCGTGAAGGGAGACCTGCTCATCATCGGACGCACGCTGAAGGTTCGCGCGCGCGTCCCGTCGCGCAAACAACGCCGCTTCGTGTACACGATCCAACCGGGCGACACGCTCAGCGGAATCGGAGCGCAGTTCGGCGTCTCCTGGCCGCAGATCGGTCGTTGGAACCCGGGCAAAGACCCCAAACGGCTCCACGTCGGGTCGCGGATCAACGTCTACCTGGAGGGACCTCGCGTCCGCAGCACGACCAAGGGCCGACCGCAACGCGGCGTGCTCGTCAACGGAGAGCAGCTCCCGCCCGGCCCGGGTTATCGGCGGCAGACTCCGAGGCGGGCCTGGGGCACCAACGAGACGATCACTCAGATTCTCCGTGTCGTGGCCGACTTGCGCATCCAGCACCCGCGCATTCACGACCTCCTCATCGGCGACATCTCCAAGAAGGGCGGCGGCAAGATCGCGCCCCATGTCTCGCACCAATCGGGTCGGGACGTGGACATCGGCTACGTGTTCACCCACCTGCCCCTCGAGGGCAGCGGTCGCTTCTTGCGCATCAAGCGCCACCTCCGGGACGTCGACTGGAAGGCCAGCTGGACTCTCATCAAAGCGCTCGTCGGCCGCAATGAGCGCAGCTCCCGAGTGCAGCACGTGTTCATGAGCTACCCGGTGCAGAAGGTGTTCTACGAGTGGGCCAAGAGCGCCGGCGCGACCAAGCGACAGCTGGAGTACACCTTCCAATACCCGCGAGGGCGTCGCGCTCTGGCGGGCAAGATACGACACGTCAAAGGCCACACGGGCCACATGCACGTTCGGTTCAAGTGCCCCCCCAAGGACGTCACCTGCGTGATGTAGCGCGGGGCCAGGGGCGCTACTCGAAGTAGCGCGAGAAGCCATCGGCGTAGAGCCGCACCAGCGCGTGATCGTCGACATGGTTCACCGGCGTCGGCACCTCCGCGGTGTCCTTGCCGAAGTGAAAGAGCGTGGGCAGCAGCGCGTTGGTGAGGTGGCGCGTCGGCACGTCGACGGTCAACCGGTCGGGGTGGAGCGGTCGCCGCGACGCCATGACGAAGCCCCACTGTCCAAAGCTCGGCACATAGGCCGTGTAAGGGTAGCTGTTGAGCCCACTGCCGGTCAGGGTGTGAGCGATGCACCAGAAGGCCTGCCGCGTGTGAAACGGGCTGCTCGCCTGGGTCACGATGACCCCTCCATGGGCCAGCCGCCGCTGCACGAGCCTGTAGAACTCGACCGTGTAGAGCGCTGACAGCCCCAGCGTGTTGGGGTCGGGCAGGTCGATGATGACGACGTCGTAGCTCGCCCCCGCGTCGTCGAGAAATCGAATTGCGTCGACGTTGTGCACCTTCACCCGGGGGTCGGACAGGGCCCCGCCGTTGAGCTCGGCCAGCTCGGGGCGGCGGGTGAACAGCCGCGTGATCTCCGGATCGAGGTCCACCAGGTCGACGTGCGCCACGGGCTCGTGCTTGAGCACCTCACGCACCGCCATCCCGTCGCCACCGCCCAGGACCAGGACCCGCTTGGCCAGAGGCTGGCTGGCCATGGCCGGGTGCACCAGGGCCTCGTGGTACCGATACTCGTCGGCGCTGGCGAACTGCAAGGCCCCGTTGATGAACAGGCGCACGTCGTCTTTCCACCGGGTGAGCACCAGGTGCTGGTAGGGCGTCTCCTTTTCGAAGAAGACCGTGTCTTGAAACAGCGCGCGCTGAAGCGCTCGGCTGAGGTCCTGGCTCATGGCCGCCGACACCACCAGCGTCACCGTGGCGAAGCTGCCCAGGAGGATGAGCCCCACGCGGCGGGTCGGGTGGATCTGGCTGCGCATCACCCACATCACCACCCAGCCGACGCCGACGTTGGCCAACCCCACCAGGATGCTCCCCAACACCAGCCCCACGTGGGGCACGAGCACGAACGGAAAGAGCACCGACGCCAGCAGCGCGCCGGCGTAGTCCGCCGCCATGACGTTGGCGACGGAGACCCGGAGGATGGAGCGGGCGCGCAAGATTCGAATGACCAGCGGCACTTCATAGCCGATCAAGACGCCCACGGCGATGACACAGGTGAAGAGCACCTCGTGGTAGATCTC
>JAAZYN010000155.1 GCA_014239625.1 Myxococcales bacterium
GTCGGTGCCGACGCGGACGAGCCGGGGTCGGATCGGCACCCGGTGATCCCCGACGCAGGGCTTCGGAGCGAAAGGAAAATAAGGGGTTAGCGACAGGTCTACTGAACAAAATATCACCAGGGCCTAAACTGTGGTAATCGAAATGACCTGGTGCGCCGACGCGGAGGATGAGTGAGTCGCAACACGGGCGATTACACAGCCGACAACATCCGGGTTCTGGAGGGGCTCGAGGCCGTCCGGATCCGGCCCGGGATGTACATCGGGTAGACCGGTCCTCGGGGGCTTCATCACCTCGTGTGGGAGATCATCGACAACGCCGTCGATGAGTCCCTGGCCGGATACTGCGACCACATCGAGCTGCGGCTCGAGCGCGACAGCGTGATCACCGTGACCGACAATGGGCGCGGCGTCCCGACCGAGATCCACCCCAAGGAGGGGATCCCGACCCCGCAGGTGGTCTACACCAAGCTGCACGCCGGGGGGAAGTTCGGTGACGGTGGGTACAAGGTCTCCGGTGGCCTGCACGGTGTCGGGGCCTCGGTCGTCAACGCGCTGTCGGAGTGGTTCGAGGTCGAGATCTATCGGGAAGGCAAGATCCACACGCAGCGCTTCGAGCGGGGCGATCCGGTCAGCGGGTTGGAGGTCATCGGGACCACCCGCCGCCGCGGCACACGCGTCAAGTTCAAGCCCGACGCGGAGATCTTCTCCACCCTGCGGTTCACGCTGAGCACGCTCGTCGAGCGGATACGCGAGCTGTCGTTCCTGAACCCGGGGTTGTCCATTCGCGTGGTGGACCGACGGGGAGCGTTGGCGACTCATGACGAGCTCGAGGAGCTGTCGGTCGAGGACCCGTCGGAGCTCGAGGAGTCCGAACACCCCGAAGACGCGGCCAGCACGCCGAGCGGGGTCAGCCCGGAGCCGACGTCCCCGGCGCAACCGGTGGGGGCTCCGATAAGCGGCGAGGATAGCGCGCCGCGCAAACGCTACTTCGACGAGACGTTTGCGCATGACGGCGGCCTCCTCGACTTCGTGCGGTATCTAAACGAGGCCGCGACCGGGCTCCACACGCCGGTGATGTTCTCCGACTCCCTCGACGACTTCGAGGTCGACGTCGCCTTTCAGTACAACGACCTCTACACGGAGAGCCTCAACAGCTTCGTCAACTGCATCAACACGGTGGAAGGCGGGCAGCACGAGACCGGTTTCAAGACCGCCCACACCCGCGTCATGAACGACTACGCCAAAAAACTCGGCGTCTGGAAGAAGAAAGACAGCCTGACCGGCGGTGACCTTCGTGAAGGCCTCATGGCCATCGTCAACGTCCGCATGCAGAACGCCGAGTTCGAGGGGCAGACCAAGACCAAGCTGGGGAACCCCGAGGCCCGGACCGCGGTAGACAATATCGTCGCCAAGCATCTCGCGGCGTGGCTCGACGAGAACCCGGGTGACGCCAAGATGCTGCTCGAGAAGGCGGCCCGGGCCAACGGCGCTCGGAAGGCTGCCAAGAGAGCGCGCAAGGCCGCGCGCCAGGCCACGGGCGGCAAGATCAGGACGTCCCTGGATGGCAAGCTGACGCGGTGCTCGAGCCGCAAACGCGAGCTCAATGAGCTGTTCATCGTGGAGGGGGACTCGGCGGGTGGCAGCGCCAAGCAGGGGCGCGATCGCGTCCACCAGGCGATCTTGCCGCTGAAGGGCAAGCCACTGAACACGGAGCGCGCGACTCTGGCCAAGGTCCTGGCGAACAAGGAGATCCTCGCCATCGTTCAGTCCCTCGGGGCGGGGATCGGCAGCGACTTCGAGCTGTCCAAGTGCAACTATGGTCGCGTCGTGGTCCTGGCTGACGCGGACGACGACGGCGCGCACATCCGGTGCCTGCTGCTCACCTTCTTCTATCGGTTCATGCGGCCATTGGTCGCGGCGGGCAACGTCTACATCGCGCAGCCACCCCTGTACAAGATCGACTACAAGCCGCGCGGGAAGAAGGCGACGAGCCGCTACCTGTGGAGCGACGCGGAGCTGAGGAAGTTCCTGAAGAAGCGTCCGAAGTCCAACGTGCAGCGGTTCAAGGGGCTGGGGGAGATGAACCCGGATCAGCTGTGGGAGACCACCATGAACCCGGCGACGCGGACCCTCGTGCGCGTCACCATCGAGAGCGCGGCGGCGGCCAATCATCAGGTGTCGGTGCTCATGGGGGCCAAGGCTGAGCCGCGCAAGAAGTGGATCGTCGCCAATGTTCAGTTCGGGCGAGCCGACGGTTGGGACGCGGGCTCCGACGACACGAGCGGAGACCAGCACCCGCCGAGCGCCGACGAACCGGGGCGAGGCCCCGACTCGTCGGGGGACATGGCGGCGTCGCCGGTGGGGGGTTGAGGCGGCCCACACCGTTTCAGGAGTGAGACATGAGTGATCGAAGTGCGCGGCGCGTGCGCGAGCTGTCCATCGAGGACGAGTTGGCCCAGTCCTTTGGGCGCTACGCCGAAAAGGTCATCTTGGACCGGGCGATCCCAGACATCCGGGATGGCCTCAAGCCTGTCCAGCGACGCATCGTCTTCGCTATGAATGAGGCGGGCAACACCCCTGACAAGGCGTACCGGAAGTCGGCGAGCACGGTCGGTAACGTGATGGGCAAGTACCACCCCCACGGCGACTCCGCGATCTACGACGCCCTAGTCCGCCTGGCGCAGCCGTGGAAGATGCGTTACCCGCTCATCGACGGCCACGGTAACTTCGGCTCGATGGACGACGACCCGGCTGCCGCCATGCGTTACACGGAAGCGCGCCTGAGCCCCATCGCGATGGAGCTGCTGCGTGACCTGGACAAGGACACGGTGCCGTGGCGTCCGAACTTCGACGACAAGCATCAGGAGCCGGTGGTCCTGCCGGCCGGCTATCTCAACCTGTTGGTCAATGGCGCCGCAGGTGTCAGCGCTGGGTTCGCGACGAACATCCCCAGCCACAACCTGACGGAGATCTCCAACGCCGCGCTGGCGCTGCTGGCGGACGCGGACGTCAGCCTGGAGCGGCTGCGTGAGCACGTCCGGGGGCCGGATTTCCCGACCGGCGGGATCCTCATGGGCAAAGGCGGCCTGGACGACGCCTACGAGACGGGGCGTGGGAAGGTCGTGCTGCGGGCGCGACACAGCGTCGAGAAGCAGCGCGATGGCAAGCACCTCTTGGTGTTCAATGAGATCCCCTACAACGTGATCAAGAGCGATCTCGTCCGACAGCTCGACCAGATGCGACTGGCGCGCCAGCTCCACGGGGTGGCGGATGTCCGCGATGAGTCTGGGCGCGATGGCTTGCGCGTGGTCGTCGAGGTCTCCAAGGCGATCAACCCGGAGGGCGTAGCGGCCTTTCTGTTCAAGAAGACAGACCTCCAGATCAACTACCACTTCAACGTGGTCACCATCGTCCGCAACACGCCGATGCAGGTCGGACTCAAGGCTATCCTGCGCGCCTTCGTGGAGCATCGCCGGGAGGTCGTCCGGCGTCGCAGCCGCTACGATGTGGACCGAGCGCGCCAGCGACTGCACGAGGTCGAGGGCCTGATCGTCGCGGTCGATGTCCTCGACGCGGTGATCGCCGCGATCCGCGCCTCCAAGGATCGCAAGGAAGCCCGCGCAAAGTTGGTCGCCATGGACTTCTCAGAGGTTCAGGCGGAGGCCATCTTGGAGCTGAAGTTGGCGCGGCTCACCAACCTGCAGCTGCTGCAGCTCACCGCCGAGCGGGACGGTTTGACGGCGACCATCCGGAGGCTGGACGAGATCCTCGCGGACCCGCGGGTCTGTGACGAGGTGGTCGGCGCGGAGATACGGGCGATCCGTGACACCCATGGGGATGATCGACGGACCACCATCGAAGACGAGGTCAAACGCCTCGAGGTGTCTCTGGACGTGATCGTCAAGGCCCAGGAGGTCGTCGTCGGGGTGACCCGTCAGGGCTGGATCAAGCGCGTCTCCATGGCCAGCTTTCAGGCCTCTGGGGGTGATCGGAAAGGGGCAGGGGTCAGGCCTGGCGATCGGATGCACCACGTGTTGCCCTCGAACACACGGCATACGTTGCTGATATGTTCCGCGTCCGGACAGTGTTACCCCGTCGGGGTCCACGCCCTGGCCGAGGCGAAGTGGGCTGACACCGGGACCGCGCTGGTCAATGTCTGCGGTATCGACAAGGACGACCCGGTGGTCGCCGTGGTCAACAGAGCCGACTTTCCCGAGGACGAGCATCTGCTGCTGGTGACGCGCCAGGGGATGATCAAGGCGACCGCACTGTCGGACTTTCAGTCGACCCGCTCGACGGGGTTCAGCGTGGTCAAGTTGGCCGCCGACGATCGGCTCGCGGCGGTGTTGCCGATGAACCCGGGCGCCGAGATCTTGCTGATGACCGAGCTTGGCCAGGGGATCCGGTTTCTGGCCGATCAGGTGAGCGTCCAGGGGAGGGCGGCCAAGGGTGTGCGTGGCATGAAGGTGCGTCCGCCAGACCAGGTCATCACGGTGCTGCAGGTGGCGCAGAACGACGACACCATGATCGCCACGTTTACGACCAGCGGTCGCGCGAAGTTGACGCCGTTGGAACAGTACCCGCGGCAAAACCGGGGAGGCAAGGGGGTGCGGATGATCATCAACCGGGTCAACCCGCACGCCTGCGTGGCGCTGTTGGCGTGCTCCATGGCGGACGTCTTCGAGGTCGTTGACTCCTCCGGGGTCGAGCATCAGATCGGCGCCGAGCGGATCCCCGTGACCCGGCGTGACGGAAACGCGTGGAACCTGGTGCCCGTCAAAGATGGCGCGAAGGTCAGCCTGGTCGAGGTGTACACCCCCCCGCCGGTCGATCCGCCGGTCCAGGAGTGAGGGAGACCGCAGCCTTTCGTTGGGCGCTGGCTGCCGCCGTGTGGGCCACCGTGGCGGGGTGTGCTCCCTACCGACGGGTGGCGCCCGAGCAGCGAGATCTCATCGCGCGCGGCCGGTGTCAGGCGGGGGGCGAGCCGCAGGGGCTGATCATCGCTGAGCTGGGGGGCATGGCTCGCGGGATCCCCCTGGGAGGGATCATCGTCGAGCATGTCGAGACCCGGCGCCGATTCGCCATCGCCCTCGGGCGGGTCTTGGCGATGCTGCCGGTGGGGCGCTACCGGCTCGTGGAGTGGTGGGCTGCTGACCGAGAGGCCGACACGATGCATCGGGGCAAGATGACGGTCGGGATTCAGACGGTCATCGCGGGCGGGCCTACGGTCTGGGGGCGATTTCGGTTGCTGGAGACCGAGCAGCGCGTCATCGCCCTGGCCCACAGCGAGGGGACGTCGGCTATCCGGTTGGGGCGGTCCGGCGAGGGCGTGCTGGAGGTCACGTGGAGCGCAGGCGACACGGAGCGGCTGGCGGTCGGTCGGTGCTTGGGCGCCGAACAGGGCCGGGCGCACACCGACACGGCGGCCATCGGCGGGCTCACGATTCTACTCGGCGGTGGGGCAGGGGTGCTCAGCGGCGACGTGACGACCCATGGAGCGCTGATGCGACCTCAGGCGCCGACCCCGGCCTCGGAGCTCAGCGGCGCGGGCGGAGTGGTTCACCTTGGGATGGGGTGGAGCTTTGGCTCCGATGGGTTCGCGCTCCACGAGCTCGCGCTGACGTTTGCGTGGGCCGGGTTCGGCATGACCTCGAAGGGGACCCAGCTGGTGTTGGGGGGGCTCGACCCGGATCTCGGGGCGGGCTCGGCGACCCTCATCGGGCTCCACGGCGCCGTCCAGTATCTGGCGCGCCCCGCGCCGCATTGGATCGCTTCACCCATCCTGGGCGTGGGCACGGGTATCGCGGTGGCCAATGTCGGCAACGTCGAGCCCGCCGAGTCGGACCCCGACCTGGCGTGGTCGCTTCAGGTGAGCGCGGGGGTCGACGTTCGCGTGACCGAGGACCTGGGCATCCGCGCTCAATATGTCTTGGCAGCGCCGCTCGTCGGCGCCGCGCTGCCGCTGACCCATCAGTTCATCGTCGGGGTCAGCATCGTGGCGGGGGGAGACTTGTGGTGGTGACGCTGGCGCGCGGGCGCGCGCGGGCGCGCGCGGGGTCGGGCCGGGCATGCGGGCATGCGGGCGTGCGGGCATGCCTGGACCGGACGTCGCCACTTCACCGCGCCCGCCTCACCAACGCGGGGCAGGGTCGGGCCTGCGGCGCTACGGTCACCGCGGGGCGGCGATGTGGTCGAAGTCTCGGTACAGATCGGCGATCCGCGAGTAGCGCTGCTCTTGGTTCTTCGCCATCGCCCGGAAGATGATGGCCTCGACACCCGCGGGCAACCCTGGCACGAACTGGCGCGGATCGGGGACGGGTTGTCGATGATGGGCCTCGAGGACGTTGCCCTCTTCGTAGGGGAAGTGACCCGTCAGCATGTAGAAGAGCATCACGCCCGAGGCGTAGATGTCCGTGCGGTGGTCGATGGCCTGCCCCATGATCTGCTCGGGCGACATGTAGGTGGGCGTGCCGGCGATCACCATCGTATGCGAGCCGCCCTGGATCGCTTTGGCCAGACCGAAGTCCATCAGCTTTACGGAGCCGTCGCTGGTGATCATGACGTTCTCGAGTTTGATGTCTCGATGGACCACGCCCTGATCGTGCGCATACTGGAGCGCTTCGGTGAATGGCTTGAGGATGGGCAGGATGTCTGCGGGGGGCAGTGGCGCTCTGTCATCCAGATATTCCAGCAGGTCCACCCCCTCGACATACTCCATGGCGATGTATGGCTGGCCGTCGATCTCGGACAGGTCGTACACCGTGACGATGTTCGAGTGATTGAGCTGCGCCGCCATCTGCGCCTCGCGAAAGAACCACTTCTTGGCGATCTCGCTGGGGAGCTGGGTGTTGATGATCATCTTGATCACGACGTCGCGCCCGAGCACGTTGTCCATCGCCAGATAGATGGCACCATTTCCGCCCTGACCGATCTTCCGGTTGAACGCGTAGCGTGCGCTCTGCGGCATCCCAATCTTGGCCGATAGCTGACGAAGGGCAGTGGAGTTCGGCGATGCGCGAGCCCCCGACGGTTGGGCGGGCGTCCCCGTCGACGGCGCCACGCCGAGGAGCTGGCAGAGCTGAGCCTTTTGCTGCTCCAGTGTGGGCGTCATCAGGCCCGTCTCGCCGAGCGCATCAAAGCACCGCAGCGCCTCGGAGTGCTTGTTGACCCCCATCAGGCGCTGGGCCATATCGACAAGCCAATGCCGCATCTGTTCGTCGAAGGGGCCCCCGGACTTCATGCGCCGCGCGGTCAGGCGCCTGAGCGTCGCGTATGCTCCCTCCATATTCAGATCTTCGGTGTACAGCCCGACCAGCTTGCCGTGCCCCGTCTCGAAGTCGTCACTCGTCTCGGGGACTCGCCCCAGCGCTTGTTTTGCCTCCTCGCGGCGGCCATGCGAGATGTAGACCTTGGCCATGGTCATGAAGTCACCGAGCTGCTCCAGGAACGCCGTGGTGACCTCTAAGTCGCCCGCCTTGTAGGCCATCTCAGCGGCCCGTCGTAGC